>CAXUFU010000040.1:8109-11656 GCA_964250275.1 uncultured Chthoniobacterales bacterium
ATTCGCGGCCGAGCTCCCACTGCTCATGCCAGGCGCTTTCGTTGCCCGGGGTAAAGACGGGCTCGTGTTGCAAGCCGGCGCGTTGCTGGTCGCGTTGGGCCGCGAAAGCCAGGAACCGGGCGCTCCAACGGGCGCGGAAGCGGTCCCGGTCCTCCGCCAGGCTGCGCGCGTCCGGCGTGCCGGTGTAGTGATAGATGCTGCTGCGGTTGGCCACATAGTGGCGATAGCCGGCTTCGGCGGCACGCAGGCAGAAATCGACGGCGATCAGGTCGCCGTGGAAGCCTTCATCCAACCCGCCGAGAGAGATGAAGACGTTCTTGCGCACCAGGCAGCAGGCGCCCGAGACCGCTGGCCAGCGGGCAGATTCCGCGCGGGGCGGAGCGCACTCGTTGCGGCCCGCCGGCACCGGCCAACCGGCGGCATCGAATTGCAGGCCGACGTGGTCGATCAGGCCGCTGAACGGTTCGCGCTGCACGTTGCCGACGCAGCCGCTATCCAACTTGCCCCGGAGCAGCTTGAGCATCGGTGGCAGCCAATCCGCCAGCAGCACGGTGTCGTGGTGCAACAAACAGAGCACGGGCGCCTGAGCGAGTTTCGCGCCGGCGTTGATGTTGCCGGCGAAGCCCTGCGGCCGCTCGTTGCGCAGACAGCGGAATAGCGGCCGCGGCAAGGTGCGCAAATAGCCGGGCGTCCCATCGCTGCTGGCGTCGTCGGTGAGGATCACTTCGTAGCGGACGCGGCCGATCGTGCGTTCCAGGCTGGCCAGGCAGGCGCGGGTGAGGTCAAGCCGGTTTTGAACGGAGAGGAGAATCGAAACATCCATGGCGAACGGATAAAGCTTTCGCCCCAATGCCGGGCTGGCGCAAAGCCAGGCTTTTGGAACGGGAGCCCGCCCGCCTTTTTAGAGCTTACCGTCGACCACGCGGCGGAGGTATGCGGCGTAGGGCGTCTTGCCCAGGCGCTGGATCAACTCCCCCAGCCCGGCGGCGTCGATCCAGCCGTGTTCGTAGGCGATCTCTTCGAGACACGCGATGATCAGGCCTTGCCGATGCTGGATGGCCTGCACGAAATTAGCCGCCTCGAGCAGCGAATCATGCGTCCCGGTGTCCAGCCAGGCGGTGCCGCGGCCGAGGCGCTCGACGTGCAGCCGGCCTTGTTCCAGATACAGGCGATTTAAATCGGTGATCTCGAGCTCTCCCCGCGGGCTCGGCCGCAGCGAGGCCGCAAGTTCAACCACTTGGCGGTCATAGAAGTACAGTCCTGGGATGGCGTAATCAGAGCGCGGCTTGAGTGGTTTTTCCTCCAGCGACAGCACGAGCCCCTCTGGGTCGAACTCGACCACGCCGTAGGCCGCCGGATCCGCCACCCGGTAGCCGAAAATCGTGGCGCCTTCCTGGCGGGCGACCGAGCGTTGCAGCGCGCCGGAGAGATCATGGCCGTAGAAGAGGTTATCGCCCAGGATGAGGCACGCCGGAGCGCCGGCGAGAAAATCCGCGCCGATGAGGAAGGCTTGCGCCAGGCCCTCCGGCGCCGGTTGCTCGCGATAAGTGAACTGCATCCCAAGCTGGCTGCCATCGCCGAAAAGCCGGTGGAACTGCGGGAGATCGACGGGCGTGCTGATGATGAGGACCTCGCGGATACCCGCCAGCATGAGCATGCTGAGCGGGTAGTAAACCATCGGCTTGTCATAGACCGGCATCAGTTGCTTGCTGACCGACCGCGTGAGCGGAAAGAGCCGGGTGCCAGAGCCTCCGGCGAGGATGATGCCTTTGTAGGGAGAGGATGCAGGAGGAGCCATCGGGATTGGGAAGGCGAGAGTTTGGCGAGAACGGCAGGGTTTTTGCAAGCAGAGGACCGAAAAAGCCAAGATTTGGCGGTTCCGGTGGGGAGAGCGTCTAGATCATAAGACCTTGGCGAACGATTGCTTGGTACCCACCAGAGCCAAAAGATTGTGTCTCCCTCTCGTTCCCCAACTGCCCGGTAACCAGCGCTGAAGCGAACTGACAGATAGACCGGCGAGTATTGAGCTTCTTGAACCGCAGGCTGAGGTGATCAGGATTCCCGAGTAAAGAGTTTGAAAGCCTGCCGCGCTTGGGCCCGCGCAGAAGCGGGCAATCCGTAGAACAAGGTCCAAAAGTCTGTCCTTTGTCCGCGAAATCACAGGCGCGATTCGTCCAGGGGTTCTGCAGGCTGTTGAGCACACTGCTCAGCCCATGCCTCAAGCCTGGCCATCTTCTCGGGATCATTGAACAGTTTATCCCATTCCGCCTCATCGGCATCGATGCTGCGTACTTCGTCCTCCTGCTGTTGGAGGAACAACGCGTAAGTCAAAACCGCCCGCTGGTTTTCGGAACCCGGTGCACGAACCATTTCCAGCAGATCGGCTTGGGCTGCTTGAGTCTCGTTTTCAGCGACCGTGGACATGGCAGTAGGATACTTACCCTTCCTGCTCCTGTCGAGGCGGCGTCGCGCGCGTAACGGCTCACGCTTTGGCCGCCAGCCCGAGCCGCTCGCGTTGGTACTTGTCGGCAGAGACGCGGTCGCACCAGGCGCGGTTCTCCAGGTACCAGGCAATCGTTTTCTCCAGCCCCGTCTCGAAGCTCTCGGCCGGGGTCCAACCGAGCTCGCGCTGCAGCTTGGCGCTGTTGATGGCGTAGCGCCGGTCGTGGCCGGGGCGGTCCGCCACAAACGTCTTTTGCTCCAGGAATGAGCGGCCATCGGCCCTCGGCGCCAGACGATCGAGCGTCGCGCAGAGCGTATCGACGATTTGCAGGTTCGTGCGCTCGTGGTTGCCTCCGATATTGTACGTCTCGCCCAGCCGGCCGGCCGCCAGGACGCGCGCCACCGCCGCGCAATGGTCCCCGACATATAGCCAGTCGCGGATGTTGCCGCCGTCGCCGTAGATCGGCAGCGGTTTGCCGTCCAGGGCGTTGAGGATCATCAGCGGGATAAGCTTTTCCGGAAACTGATAAGGGCCGTAATTGTTCGAGCAATTCGTCGTCAGCACCGGTAACCCGTAGGTGTGGAAGTAGGCGCGCGCGAAATGGTCGCTGGAGGCTTTGCTGGCGGCGTACGGGCTATTCGGCGCGAAGGGGGTGGTTTCGGCAAAAGCCGGATCGTTCGCGCCCAGCGTGCCGTAAACTTCGTCGGTCGAGACGTGCAGAAAGCGGAAAGCGCGGGCCCGTTCCGCCGGCAGCTTTTTCCAGTGCTGGCGGGCGGCCTCCAGCAGGCGAAAACTGCCCAGGACATTCGTCAGGAGAAAATCCTCCGGGCTCTCGATGGAACGGTCGACGTGGCTCTCGGCCGCGAAATGGACCACCGCATCGACGTTCCAGACGGCGAAAAGATCCGCCAGCAACTCCGCGTCGGTGATGTCTCCGTGGACAAACTTGTAATCCGGGTGCCCTTCGATGTCGGCCAGGGTCGCGCGGTTGCCGGCGTAGGTCAGCTTATCGAGATTGACCACCGCCACCGGCCCATCCACGCCGCTGAGCGCCCGGCGGACAAAATTGGAGCCGATAAAACCGGCGCCGCCGGTCACGAGGAG
>CAXUFU010000041.1:0-11608 GCA_964250275.1 uncultured Chthoniobacterales bacterium
GGATGGCGCTCTCCCCGGCAGGCGAAGCGCCTGCCCTACAACCAGAACTTACCGGCTACGACATTTTCTCATCTGCTCTGGCGGCCCGGGCGCGCGGCCGCCTGTTTTTTCATCTCGAAAGTCTTCGCCACGGAGAGGAACTCATAGAAACCGTGCAGGCGCGCGAAGTAGTAGCCTTCCCAGCCATCGAGAAAAGCCCGCTGCCACACATAGACGTAGAGAAAGCGCAAAAGCGGCCGCAGCGGCAACCCGGCGGAGAGTTGCTTCAGGCGCCGCCGCGCCCCCACCCGCCCACTCTGCAAGCCGCCTTCGCTGCCTTGCAGATACCGGTCCAGCGCCACGCGCGCTTCCCAGTTCGAGTAGCGGTTATGCTTTTCCACGAACGTCTCCACCGAGGGAAACGCGTAATGATCCATCTCGGCCCGCAGGTGGCCGGTCTGGCCCTGCACCACGACGTGCTCGTGCACCTCGTTGTCGCCGCTCCGGGTATCCGCGTCGGTGAGTTTCTCGTAGCGGCCGAGCGCGTGCCGGAACAGGCGCAAATTCCAATTCGGGGAATACGCATGCGCCAGCCAGCGGCCCATGAACATGAAGCGCCGGTTGATCCAATAACCAACCACGGCCGGGTCGGTCCCCTGCCCGGCGACGACGGCGCGGAACTCCGCCTCCGTCCCGGGCGGGAGCACCTCGTCGGCGTCGAGGATGAACACCCAGGCGTGGCGGAACGGCAGGTTTTCCAGCGCCCAATTCTTTTTCTTCGGCCAGGTGCCGTTGAAGGCAAACTGGACCACCTTTGCTCCCAGCCGCTCGGCCAGCCCGATGGAGCCGTCGGTGCTCATGGAATCGACGACGAACACCTCGTCGGCCCATTGCACCGAGCGCAGGCAGCGCTCGAGATTAGCGCTCTCGTTCTTGATCGGCACCAGGATGGAAATTGGGACGCGGTCGGCGGAGGTCATGGCGGTGAAGTAGTGACACTTTGATGGCCTTCGGGCTCTTCGGCACCGGCCCGTTCTGCCAGGAGCCGCGCAAAATCTTCCAGGTAGAGCGCGGCGACTTTTTCGCGGGTGAACTCGCGCGCGCGGTCGTAGCCCTGCCGGACGAGGCGCGCCCGCAGCGCGGGGTCGGAGGCCAGTTGCTGCAGTTTCGCGCCGAGGTTGGCGGCCGGATCGGGACCACGGTGGTCGAAGACGAGTCCCGTCTCGCCATCCACGATAAAATCCCGGAAGCAGGCCAGATCCGAAACTACCGCGGGGCAGCCGAGCGCCATCGCTTCGAGCGGCGCGAGGCCGAAGGTCTCCCCCTTTTCCGCCACGGAAGGGTAAACAAAGATGGACGCCTGCCGGTAAACGTCGCGCAAAGCTTCCCCGCTGACGAAGCCCAGCCAATCGACGCGGTCGCGGAAGGGCGCGCTCAAGGTTTCCAATTGGGCCTGGTATTGCTCGCCGCCTCCGCCCATGCGCGCCGCGACCGGGCCCGCGAGCTGCAGCCGCCAATCGCTCCCGCCTCCACGTTGTTCGAGGAACTGGCCGAAGGCGCGCAGCAGGATATCCAGCCCTTTTTCCGGGTGGATTCGGCCCAGGTAGAGGATCACCGGCGGCCGGGGCGCGGCCAGCGCGGCGGCGTCGAGCGGGGGTGGCTCGCTGCCGAGATCGGGCGGAATGACTTTCACTTTTTGCGCCACGGCCGGCAACTCGCCGCGGATGGCCTCGGCCACGGGGCTGGAGAGCGTGTGCAGGCGCGCGGCGTGCCGGTAGAGCCGCATTTGCCCTTTCGGGTAGCGCGCGACCTGCACGCAGAGGCGCCCCGCGCGTTCGTCGCGCAGCAGCATGGGCAGCCAAATGGTGTTGGTGACGATGATGTCCGCCACCGGCAACCGCCGCCGCACGCGCCAGGCATAAAGAAAATCCAGCGCGCGGTAAAGGACCTTGTTCTTGGGCGCATCGAAGCTGGGCACGCGCAGATGCTCGACACCGGCGAGCGTCTCCTGGGCCGGCAGCGATTCGAACTGCCGGGAGATGTACGTCACCCGATGCCCGCGCCGCACGAACTCGGGCGCGAGACCGAACCACAGCTTTTCCATCGCGCCGCCGAGCAGCGGCGGCACGGGCAGGAAAGCTCCCTGGACGATCGTGATGTGCATGGGATCCGGGGTCGAATTGGAGGTCGAGCAGGGAGTTGAGCGTTTTTCTTGCCACGGGACGGCGGCGCATCAGAACAGTGCGATAGGACTCCCACGCTTGGCCGCTTTTGCCAAGAGTACCAGGATGCCTCGCCAGGACCGGGGCGGCCAGCTTACCGCCCCGTCGCCATCGCTTTGCCTCGCGCGAGAAGATAAACGGCAAGGCGGCAAGTCCGGCAACCCTTCGCCGTCCGCATCCATTGGTATGTCAACTCCTGAAGACAGCAGCAGCCGATCGGGCGCCGAACAGGCGCCAACCTGCACTCTCGTCATCTTTGGCGCCGGCGGCGATCTCACCAAGCGCCTGCTCATGCCGGCGCTCTATAATCTTTCCGGCAGCGGCTTGTTGCCGGCGGATTTTAAGATCGTCGGCCTCGACCGCACGCCGCAAGACACCGAACACTGGCGCAACTCGTTGACCGAGACGCTGCAATCCTTCACCAAGGACAAAACCGCCGAGTTTTACACCCCCAAAATCGATGAGGTCACCTGGGGCAAGGTCACGGCGGACATGACTTACGTCGCGGCGGATTTCAGCAAGCCCGAGACCTACCAGCAACTGGCGCAGGAGCTGGGCGACGGGCGCAGCGCGGTGTTCTATCTGGCGGTGGCGGCGCGATTTTTTGGCCCGATCGCCGAGCAACTGGGCCAGGGCGGGCTGCTCAAGCAGGAAAACGGCCGCTTCCGGCGCGTGGTCATCGAAAAACCTTTTGGCAGCGATCTAAACAGCGCGCGCGCGCTCAATGCCACCCTCCTCAAGCAGGGGGACGAGAGCCAATTTTATCGGATCGACCATTTCCTGGGCAAGGAAACGATCCAGAGCATCATGGCCGTGCGCTTTGCCAACGGCATGTTCGAGCCGACCTGGCGGCGCGAATACATCGATCACGTGCAAATTACGGTTTCGGAGACGATCGGCGTGGAAATGCGCGGCTCGTTCTACGAACCGACCGGCTGCCTGCGGGACATGGTGCCAAACCACGTCTTTCAACTCCTGTGCATGACCGGAATGGAGCCGCCGAACTCGTTTGAGGCCGAAGACGTGCGCACGGAAAAAGCCAAGCTGGAGGAAGCGGTCCAACCCGTCGAAATCACCGACATCGTGCGCGGCCAATACACCGCCGGGACGGAGTTTGACGAGCCTGTGCAGGGCTACCGCCAAGAGCAAAACGTCGATCCAAACAGCCGCACGGAAACCTACGTGGCCGCCAAACTGAGGATCGAGAACTGGCGCTGGGCGGGTGTCCCATTTTACCTGCGCACGGGCAAGCGCCTGGCCGCGCGGAAGACGGAAATTGCTATCCATTTCAAATCCGCGCCATACCAGATCTTCCGCAACACTCCGGTCGATAAACTCACACCCAACATCGTGCGGTTGATGATCGATCCGGACCAGGGCATCAGCACGCAGTTCAGCGCGAAAGTACCCGGCCCGGTGATGAAGCTGGGCAAGGTCGACACGTCTTTCCTGTACAAGGATTTCTTCGACGAAAAACCGAACGTGGGCTACGAGACGCTGCTCTACGACTGCATGATGGGCGACGCCACGCTCTTCCAGCGGGCGGACAACATCGAGGCGGCCTGGGCGGTGGTGCAACCGGCCTTGGACGCGTGGAGCAAGGGCGGTGACCCCGAAATGTACGCCGCCGGCAGCCAGGGACCTGCCGCGGCCGACGAACTCCTCACGCGCGACGGCCGGCACTGGCTGCCGCTTTGATGGAGGTCCCAAGTTCCGGTCTGCGCGCGATGAACGGCGCTGGCATCAGCTTCTGCGTTGTAGGGCGGGCGCTTCACCTGCCATGGATGACGTGTCCCGCCCTACAGCCCGGAACCTCAGATCGTTCGTATCTTAGCGCCACTAGGCGGGCGTGTCTGGTAGCGGCAACGTAACGGCCCGCGCCGCTGTGTCGCAATCCTGACGCCATCCGCAATCAAAACGCGGCGGGATGGGCGAAAACCGCTGGAAATGCGCTTTCCACCAGAGTGAGCACGGGTGTTGCTAAACAGAGTGGCGTCTGTGATGCACCCCACTCTTTCGCCGCCATTGCTCGCCCCAGCGGCAGCCGCTGACCTCCCGCGGCGGAGCAGGGCTGTGGCCTGGTTAAACGGCCGCCCCCTTTCCGCGACGCTGGTAATTGCATTTTTGGGCGCCCTGCTCTTGCAAGCTTGGCGGCCTTTCTTTTTTCTCACCTGCGATACCATCTCGGGCACGCTGCCGGTCGCGACCGAGGCCTACCGGCGCATCTGGGAAGGGCAATCGCCGTTCTATAACCCATACCTTTTCGGCGGCTTCAACCTCCTGGGCGACCTCGGGCATTTCACCCTGTGGAGCCCGCTGGCGCTGCCGTTTTCGTGGCTGGCGCGGACGCGGTTCTACTATTTTCTCCCGGATATCGTCGGCACGTTGAGCTTGGTGGTCATCGCCGGCTCGTTTTGCTGGAGCGCGCTGCGGTTGCGGCGTTCGCTGGATCTGCCGATCCCGGCGGCGCTGATCGTGGGCTTGAGCCTGAGCTACTCCTTCACCCCGTACAATTTCATCGTCGGCGCGTCGTGGCTCGGGTTCCTGAACGTCCAAGCGTGCTATCCGGTGCTGCTTGCCGGAGCCTTCGAGCGGGACTGGCGCAAGGCGTTGGCCATGGAAGGCGGCGCGCTGCTTTACGCGATCTTCGGCGGGCACATGCATCTGTTTACCGTCCTGCTGATCTGCGGCGGACTGCTGATCCTGCTGGCTGCCTGGGTGCGGCGCAGCGCGGTGCCGGTTTTCGTCTGGGCCGGCGCAGGGCTGCTGACCCTGGTGTTGATCCTGCCGTTACTATGGCCGGCCCTCGCCGGTTTTAGCCAGACGCCCCGTAGCGCCGGCCTGCCCAGCTGGGCAGCGAGCAATAACAACGTGCCGCTCGTGCCGCTCGGCCTTTCCTTTCTGCTGGGGCCCATGGCGCAACCGGCGATCGGCGGCATTCGCATTGATCTTTCCGATCAGGCGTACAATGTGGCCATCGCCTTCGCCCTGGTGAACGTCCCGCTGATCGCCTTGCTGGGCTGGAAGCGGCGGTGGAACTCCCTGGAGACTGGTCTCCTGGTGTTGGGTTTGCTGACCGCACTGTGCATCGTGCGGCCGGTCTGGCTGGGAGAAATCACCGCGCGTTTGCCCTTACTGAAATCCTTGCGCTGGCCCTTCCGTGAGATCGCCGTTTTGCAGTTCCTCACGCACGCGCTCTTCCTCGTCAGCTTCCGGCCGGTCATGGCCCGGGCACCGCGGTTAACCTTAACGGTCGCGGGCCTGGCAGGCGCCGGGTTTTACGCGCTGGTTTTCCTTTCCGCCGCGCCCACCTTCTGGCTTTTCGAGGCGGACCGCCGGCGCATTATTTCCGGCGAAGCCGACCGTTCTTGGAACCAACTCCGCGCGAGTCGCCCGGCTGGCGCCGGATTTCCGCGCTTTGCCGTGGCGGCAAATCCTCGCTTGCTAATCAGCTTGAGGAGGGACGTGCCTCTCACGGCGCTGGGCGCTTTAAGCGACGTTGAGGCAGAACCTCGCTTCCAGATGCGGTCGAGGACGGATGTGCCTTTCACGGTTTTAGGCGCTTTCAATTATGCTTCGCTCTTTCGCGTGCCGAACATCATCGGATTTTCGGTCACGCCGCCGCCCAACGGCTTGCGCCTGGAGAAGGAAATGGGCGTCAGCCACTGGTTTTGGGGCGGCATTTACACCGGCGCGGTTCTCCGCCGCATGATCACCGCCCATCCCGACGTGCAGCCCATCGCGCTGACCGGGTTGAAACCCGTGACTTGGACCGTGTTCAGCGGCGCCGCCGAGGAGAGCTTCCAGCTTGACCCGGTCTCGGGCCACATCAGCCGGCAACCGCTGGCCGCGGCACCCTCGCATGCGCCAGGCGGCCGCTAATTTCGTTCCGGCCATGACCGCACCACATCCTCTGCGCGACGATCTCGACGGCATCCTGGCGGCGGCGCCGGATCTGTGGGAAGCGTTGCGCGGCAAGACGCTGTTCCTCACCGGCGGGACCGGCTACTACGGATGCTGGCTGCTGGAAAGTTTCTCCCACGTCAACGCGGCGCTCGACCTGCGGGCCCATGCGGTCGTGCTCAGCCGCCAGCCGGAGGCGTTCCGGGCGAAGATGCCGAAGTTGACCGCCGACCCGGCGATCCGGTTGGTGCGCGGCGACGTGCGCCAACTCGACGCCGGCGACATTCGCCGCCAACTGGGAACGGAGGCGCCGGAACGGATGGAGTACATGATCCACGCCGCCGCGGAGACGGATTCGCGCCTCTATCAGACGCAACCGTTCGCCATGCTCGACACGATCGTCGCCGGGACGCGCGCGGCGCTCGACTTCGCGCGGGCGGCCGGCGTACGGCGCTTTCTCTTTACCAGTTCCGGCGCGGTCTACGGGCGGCAGCCGGCGGGCCTGACCCATCTCCCGGAAGACTACACGGGTGGCCCCGATTGCGCGTGCTTTGACGCCTTGCACGCTTACGCCCAGGCCAAGCGCCTGGCCGAGACGCTCTGCGCCGGTTACCATGCCACTTACGGGTTGGAGACGCTGCTCGCCCGGCCGTTCGCCACCATCGGGCCGCACCTTGCGCTCGACTGGCACTTTGCGCTTGGCAATTTCCTGGCCGATGCGTTGGCGGGCCGGGAAATCGAGATCAAAGGCGATGGCACCCCGTACCGCTCCTACATCTATGCGGCGGACCAGACGCTGTGGCTCTGGACCATCCTGCTGCGGGGTCAGCCCGCCCGGCCATACAATGTCGGGTCAGCCGCGGGACGGCCGCTGCGCGAGGTTGCCGCGGTCGTGGCGGAAACGGCTTCTCCCCCGCTCGGCGTGCGCATGGCGGGCCGGGCAGACCCGGCCAAGGCTCCGGAGCGTTATGTGCCGGATGTGAGTCGGATCAAAAAAGAGTTGGGCGTCAGCGAGAGCGTGAACCTGGCGGACGCCATCCGCCGCACCTTGCGCTGGCACCGAGAAAGGGAGGGTTTATGATTACCATGTTAAAGTCCGTGGCGCCGCCGGTGAATATCCGCGCTAGCGCCTGTCAAAGCGCGGTTGCCACGCCGGTTCATCGGTCGAGCAGGTACGCTGCGGAAGAGGAATTGCTCTTGACCCGCATGTGTCCTATCTGCGGGCCTGTTCGCTCCCGCCCGGTCATGGCCAGCAGGCCGCCGGCCGAGGAAGCAGATGCCGATGCCATCCGCCTGGGCTGGAAAGGCTTCTTCAAATCCAAGATCTTCTTCACCTATAGCCGTTGCGCCGGCTGCGGCTTGCTCTACGCCAGACGCTACCTGACGCCCGGACGAGCCGCCTTCCTCTACCATGACATGCCCGAAAACATGGCGGGGGTTCCCGTGCGCCTGCTGGAAAAAACGCAGCGCGGGTACTTCGACTTTTTTCGCAAGTTTGCCCCGGCGGCGGGTAACTACCTCGAGGTCGGTCCGGACACCGGCCTTTTCACGCAGTACGTCGCACGCGAATGCGGCTTCGACGACCATCTGTTGTTCGAACCGAACCGCGGCGTGTTGCGCGATCTCGTCCAGCGCATGGGCGACAAGGCCCATCAGGTACACAACCGCTTTCTGGATTTTGAGGAAGTACCCGACGGCAGCATCTCCGCCGTCACGATGATTCACGTCCTCGATCATTTGCTCGATCCGCTCGAAACGCTGCGCCAGTTGCGCCGCAAGATGGCCAGAGGCGGCGTCATCATGGTGGTGGTGCACGACGAAAGCTCCTGGCTCGCGCGGCTGCTCGGCAGCCGTTGGCCCGCGTACTGTCTGCAACACCCGCAGGTGTATCGGCCGGCCACGCTCCAGGCCTTGTTCAGGCGCGCGGGCTTTCGCGTGCAAGCAACGAAAAGCAGCACGAACTATTTCCCGCTCGCCTACCTGGCCCAACATCTCGCATACGCTTGGCGGCTCGGGCGCATCCCGGCGTTTCTGCCGCAAAACTGGGCGTTGCCGTTGAAGCTGGGCAATTTTATGGCGGCTGCCGTCGTCGCTGGTGAGGATGAATAAAGTGGACGCAACCGGAGAAGTGCGTCTGGCTGATTACGTCCTGCGCACGCTGGCCGAGCACGGCATCAATCATTGTTTCCTCGTCACGGGCGGCGGCGCCATGCATCTCAACGATGCCATCGGGCGGGAGGATCGCTTTGCCTACACCTGCAATCATCACGAGCAGGCCAGCGCCATGGCGGCGGAGGGTTACGCCCGCATAACCGGGCGGCCGGCCCTGGTCAACGTCACGGCCGGCCCGGGCGTGATGAATACCCTCAACGGGGTTTTCGGCGCGTACACCGATTCCATCCCGATGCTCGTGATCTCCGGCCAGATCAAACGCGAGACGGACCGAGCCACTTACGGGTTGACCCATCGCCTGCGCCAATTGGGCGATCAGGAAGTGGGCGTCGAAGACATGGTGCGCGGCATCACCAAATACGTTGCCGCCGTGCGCGACCCCGCGTCCATCCGTTACCATCTCGAACGCGCGCTTCATCTCGCCACTAGCGGGCGGCCGGGACCGTGCTGGCTGGACATACCCGTGGATGTACAATCCACGCGCATCGATCCTTCCCGGTTGCCGGCGTACGATCCGGCGGAGGATGCGCCGCTTTGGGCTTTGGACGGTCTCGCCGCCACCTGCGACGATGTCCTCGACCGCCTGGAGCGGGCGGAACGGCCGCTGCTCCTCGGCGGCACCGGCCTGCGGCTCTCCCCCGGCGCGCTGGAAATCTTTGCCCGTTTGATCGAACGCCTCGGGATGCCCGTGGCGACCGCTTGGACGCACGATCTCATTGCGAGCGACCACCCCCTCTTCGCCGGCCGTCAGGGCACGATCGGCGATCGCGGCGGGAACCTGTGCGTGCAAAACAGCGATGCCTTGCTCATCCTCGGGTCACGCCTCGGCATCCGGCAGGTCAGCTACAACTGGAAGTTTTTTGCCCGGCACGCCTACAAGATGCAAGTGGACGCCGACCCGGCCGAACTGGCCAAACCGACCGTGCGCCCGGACCTGCCGATCGCCTGCGATGCCGCCTTGTTTCTGGCGGAACTGGAGCGCCGTCTCGACGCCCGCGGTTGGCCCGCGGCCAACGGCCAGCCTCGGCACGAGACCTGGCGCGCGTGGTGCCAGGAACGCCGCCGCCGGTTCCCGGTCTACAGCCCGGAGCGCCACGTCTCGCGCGATGGCGCGATCAACCCGTACCATTTCGCGCACGTGCTTTTCGACGTCCTGGCGGACGACGACATCATCGTCTGCGGGAACGCGACGGCGTATATCGTCTTCAGCCAATGTGCACATTTGCGTGGCTCGCAGCGGCTGATCTCCAACTCCGGGTCAGCCTCGATGGGTCATGATTTGCCCGCGGCGATCGGCGCCGCCGTGGCGCGCGGCGGCCACGGCCGGGTCATTTTCCTGGCGGGCGACGGCAGCCTGCAAATGAACATCCAGGAACTGCAGACGCTCGCGCATACCCGGCTCCCGGTGAAAGTGCTGGTGCTCAACAACGGCGGCTACCTTTCCGTCCGGCAGACGCAAGGCAATTTCTTCGGCGGCCACGCCGTGGGTGCGGGACCCGAAAGCGGGATATCCTTTCCCGACATCGTCCGGGTCGCCGAAGCTTACGGCCTCCCGGCCACGCGCTTGGACAAGGCCGATTTCCGCGCTGACCTGTGCCGGGCATTGGCTGGCGCGGGCCCACTCGTCTGCGATGTGGTGCTCGATCCGAAGCAGAACTTCGAGCCTAAACTCTCGTCCCGTGCGCTCCCCGACGGCCGGATGGTATCCTCGCCGCTCGAAGACATGTTCCCCTTCCTCAGCCGCGAGGATTTGGCGGACAACATGATCGTGCCGGTGTTGGGCGATTGAGGCGGCGGAGCTTGCCCACTTTTTCGGAACGAAAATGAACGTTCTACCAACCCAGAGCAGTTCGCTGCTGGATCTCTGCGACCAGATGGCGGCTGCTGCTGACCAAGGGTCACCCTATGATGTATTAGCGGCACTCACCGGGGCTTCCCACGTGATCCTCTACGGCGCGGGCAGCGCCGGGCGGGACGTGTTGCGGATTCTGCAGGCTCGCGGGTTCAAGGTGCGTTGCTTCCTGGACCGGGCCGCGCGCCCAGGTGATGAACGGGAGGGCATCCCGGTCTTCTTGCCCGACGATCCAAGCTTCGGTCCGGATACCCGCGAGACGGTTCCCGTCGTTGTCAGCGTTTTCAACCCGTACGTGGATGGGGCGGCTTTGCGCGCGGATTTACGCGCTCTTGGCTGGCAAAACGTGATCGTGTTTGAGGCCCTCCATCGTGCCGTCGCCGCCGACCTCGGGGACAGATATTGGTTGACCGACCTGAACTTCTATCGCAACCACGCGCCGGAGCTGCGGGCGGCGGCAAGCCTCTGGGAAGACGAGCGCAGCCGCGCGATTTATGCGGCGACGCTGCGCTACCGGTGGCAGGGGACGGCCGACCCGGTTTTGTTGCCGGACACCACAGAGTCCTATTTCCCCAGCGACATTCCGCCGTGGCGTTCCCCGGCGCGTTTCGTCGATTGTGGCGCCTTCGACGGCGATACGCTCGAGCAAATTAGCGCTCGCCGGTTTCCCTTGGCAGCGGTCGCGGCCTTCGAGCCCGACCCCGCGCATCTGGCCTCGCTTTCCGCCACGCTGCAAAAGCTAGCCGCGGGCGATCAAACCCCGCAGGCTTTGCTCTGGCCTTGCGCCGTCTCTTCGACCACCACGCGGCTGCGTTTTGCCACCGGTCTGGGTATGGCAAGCGGCCTCCGCCACGACGGCGAGGAAGTCGTCCAGGCGATGGCGCTCGACGACGCGCTGCCAGGTTTTCAGCCCACGCTGATCAAGATGGACATTGAAGGCGCCGAATGCGAAGCGCTCCTTGGCGCCCGCGGATTGATTGAGTCGCACCGGCCGGGACTCGCGATCTGCGTGTACCATCGTCCACAGCATCTCTGGGAAATACCTTTGCTCATCCAGAGCTGGAATCTCGGCTACCGTTTCTGGCTGCGTGCGCATGGTTATAATGGCTACGATCTGGTGCTGTACGCGCAGGCCGGACAAAGCACGAGCGGCGCATCGCCACCTTGAACCGCGCGCCATCTGACACCTGTGCGCTTCCTGAATCTTGTCTTCGATCTGGACGGCACGTTGGTCGATTCGCTGCCGGGTCCCTGCGTGCGGCGCTGGCGGACCTCCAGCCGGAGCGGACGCTGGCCAAGGGCGCCTTGCGCCCGCGCGTCGGCCCGCAACTGCCTGTAATCATGGCCTCCCTCTGGCCAGACCTCCTGCCGGCGGAGATCGCCGCGTTGGTGGCGGCCTACCGCGAGCACTACTTGGCCGAGAGCTGCGCGCAGACAGGCGCCTTTCCTGGCGTGACCGAGTTGCTGAGGGAGTTTCGGC
>CAXUFU010000042.1:0-316 GCA_964250275.1 uncultured Chthoniobacterales bacterium
TCCGGCTAATTTGCAGCGCCTCTTTCATTTGGGCCAACTCGAGACCGCCACGGGTGATTCCCTGAGCGCCCGCGCCTGCTTCGAACAGATCCTGGCGCGATCCGAGGCAGAGAAACCCGGGCTGCCGCTCGTGCCGCCCGGTGAACTGAAGAAGAGTCCGGACAAGCCCGACACGGGCTTCGCCGCAGCGGTCGCCCGGTTTCGCACCCGCTTTGCGGTTGCCTCTCCCGCTGAGGATAGCGCCGTCACGCCACCGGCCGACGAGCGGCAGCTCCGGCTGGCAGCCATCCGCCAACTGGCGGAGCTGCTTTTCCCG
>CAXUFU010000042.1:326-1483 GCA_964250275.1 uncultured Chthoniobacterales bacterium
CATCCGGCGAGCGCGGACCGCGAGCGCCAGCAATGGCTGGAACGTTGGAAAACGGCGGCCGGCCAGGGGGCGCGGAGCGAGCCGCTCTGGGCGTTTTACTTCAGCCGGGACGCTGGCCTGACGATGGACACGCTCGCCGGATGGATGCACCAGGCAGCAGCGGACGAGACGCTGCGCGACACTTTCCTGGCGGCCGGCTTGCACCTCGGCGCTTTCGGCACGCTCGCGCATTGGGCGTGGGACGAGCCCCAGGCGGACCGCACCGCCTCGAACGGCCAGCTCCTGGTGGCCTCGCTGATCGATTATCTGGCCGCGGGCGGCAAACCGGGCGCGGGCATGGTCAACGAGTTGTTTCCGCCGCGGGTGACGGTGCGTGAACTGCTCTGGACGGCAGCCGAGGAAGGGTTTGCCGTGCAGGACCGCTACGAGGAAGCGGCCGCCCTGGGCGAGCGGGTGGTGGCGCTCGCCTCGAGTTCGCGCGCAAACTTCGCTTTGCCCGTCGTGCAGTGGGAGCTCTGCCTCGGCCACGTGGAACGCGCGCGGGCGGTGCTGCGTCTGGCCTTGGCCGAGAGCATCGGCGACTCGTTCGAGGCCAGCACCAATCCGGTCTACGTTGCCTTGCGCGAGTACTTCCTGCTGCTGCCGGAGAGTGAACGCGCTGGCTTTGCCGACGAATACCTGCGCCATGCCGCCGAGCGCGGCGGTCCGGCCCACGCCGTCCTGGCCGCGGCACTTTTGCACGGGCTGACCGGCGACTGGAAGACGGCGGACGACGATATCGACCATCTGCTCGACCTGCGGATGCTCGCCAGTGACGCCGGCGGCGGCTCGCCCGACGCCCGCCGCTGGAGCTATCTGCTCAACAACGGCTTGCAGTTGCAGGAGTGGGGGCTGGATCCGCTCGCCGCGCATCTTTGGCAGCGCGCCTTGCGCCAGGCCAGCGTCTTCGACCGCCAGGACAACGAAACCTCCAGCGTGCGGGCGGAGATGCGGACGCGTCTGCTGGGCTTGCAAGTCACGCTGGCGGCCGACCCGGCCCGGGCGCGGCTGGACATCGCGGATTACCTGCGCAAAGAGCCCTCGCCCGGGAACGTGGCGCTGCTGGCGGCACAATTCCGGGAGAGCGCACGCTGGTCGGGCACGGCCATGCTTTACGC
>CAXUFU010000042.1:1493-1913 GCA_964250275.1 uncultured Chthoniobacterales bacterium
TATCGAGCACCTCTGCCGGGTGGCACCGGTTGCCGTCGACTATTCGCGGGACCTTTTTGCCGCTTACAAAGCGGGGGGCGAACTCGCGGCCTACGATCAGGCGTTGAGCAATCTGCTGCGCGGCCCCCAGGCGCTGCCGAACAGCCTGAGCCGCGTCGATCTCATCTGCCGGGAGGCGAGCGTGCGGCAGGAGGAAGGCGCTGGCGAGAGCGCGCGCCGCTTGCTCGAGCAAGCCCGCCAGCGGTCACCGCGTTCCTTTCCGCTGCTGGCGCAACTCGCCGACAGCTACTTGCTGGCGGGTCAAGCGGAGCAGGTCGCGGCGATCTGGCGGGAAGCGCTGCCCTTCGACGCGGACGGCCGAGCCGCGCTGGCCTTGGCGGCGCTCGAGGAGGGACGCCAGCGCCGGGCCGAGGCCATCAC
>CAXUFU010000042.1:1940-11535 GCA_964250275.1 uncultured Chthoniobacterales bacterium
GTCTTGGAACAAGCGCGGGAGCGCTTGCCTGGCAGCTTCGAAATTACCGTGCAACTGGCGCGGCTGGAGGCGGCGAGCGGCCGGATCGATGCACTGCACGCGCTGGCGGCCCGTTGCTGGCAAGCGGGCGATCTGAACGCCCTCATCGGTATGTCGACTGGCCTGGACGATCACGCCGCCTGTGTGGCCGTGCGCGAGGTGCTCGCCGACGCCGCCCGTCGCGCGCACGATCCGCAGGAACGTTTCCGCGCTCAGCTCGGCGTGGTGGACCTCTATCGGACCCGGGCGGATGACGACGCGGCTTGCGAGCTCGAGCTGCGCCGGCTGGAGCGCATGGCCGGAGCCACGCCGGGTTTGCGCCGGCAGTTCATGCAAGAGCGTTTCGATGTCGCTCGCAAACGCGGCGCCGACGCTTGGCTGGAAGCGGAACTGGCGCGCGAATGGCAGAGCGGCGCCGGTGAGCCGGAGGCCGGCGCCATGCTGGCGCGGCTCTACCGGCAAACGGATCGGCCCGAGCCTTTGCGCAAGGTGATGAGCGAAATCGACCAACGGCCCGATCTACCGGAGTTGACGCTCTTTGGCATCGAGCAGGAACTGGGTTCCTCAAAGTACGCGGCCCTGGCGTTGCCGGTCGCCGAGCGGCTGACCCGGCGTTTCCCGGAGAAGGAAGCCTACGTGCTGGGACGCGCCCGCGCCTGCTGGACCGCGGGCCGCGCGGAGGAAGCGCGCACCATTTTAGAGGCGCTGGATTTTAGCTCGGTCTTCGTCGAGAACGTCGCGGAACGGATCGGCGACCTTTACGCCGCGCTGGGAGATCGGGCGGGCGCGCGGGAGTTCTACGGGCGGGCGGTGGCGCGCGATCCGTGGGCGCAGCGTTCCGCGCCGGCGTATCTGCATCTCGCGCAGGTGGAGATCGAAGATAAGCAGGACGAGACCGCGCGCCGGCTGCTGCTGGTGGCCTATCGGAACCCCGCTTGCACCGATCTTTCGCCCTTGCTGGCGTATCTCGCTGCCACCGGGCGGGCGGAGCCGGACGCCGCCAACCGGCTGCCGGGCGCCGAGTTCCCGCTGAGCGCCCCCAGCCGCGGCCGTCTCCTGGCGGCATTGTGCGAGAGCAGGGAGAAAACGCAGCCGGCGGAAGCGCGCCGTTTGGCGCTGGCCCATCCGGAGCTTTGGAGCGAGGCACCCGGGGTGGTGGATGATTTGTGTGCCGGCGCGGGCGCAGACGACTGGACGGCGCTGGCGGCCGCTCTGGAAGATGCGGTGTTGCAAGCCAACCCTCCGAGCCGGCAGCTCGCCCAGGCACTCGGCGGCCTGTACGCCCGCTGGGGCGAGGCGGAGTCGAAGGGCGCTGGCCACGCCAGCGAAGCACTGGCGCATCTGACCCGCGCGCACGAACTGTTGCCAGACGATTTCCAGCTCGCCGCGCAAGTCGCCAGGCTCTACGTGACGAAAAAACAACCGGCGCGCGCGGCGGAGGTTCTCCGGGATTTTCTGGCCAGCGATGCACTGCCCGCCGAGCGCGAGCAAGCGCAGCAAATCTTGGCCCGGAAGTAGCGGGAGTATCTGCGTGTCGTTAAAAATGTCAGCGCGCAATGACTTTTCCTTAGCGTAGCGGCTCCAAAAAAAAGGTAGGGGCGGGCTCTCCGAGCCGTCCCAAGCTGTCTGGAGAGCCCGGCCACGACAACGACGCCTCCAGCCCAGAAATAAATGGGATGGCTCGGACTAGAGGGCGACAGGTCGTGGGGCGAGGGCGACAAAGCCGACCCCTACCTTGTTTACGAACGGCAGCTTCGCTGCCTGCCCGGAAAACGGGCCAGGTTAACAAGCGTCCAGCGCGACGATACCGCCCGGCCGCGAGAGATCCACCGGCGCAAAAACGTGCTCGCGCTTGAACCACGTCATCTGTCGCTTGGCGTATTGGCGCGTCGCGGCTTTCAGGCGTTCCTGGCACGCGGCGAGACTCAACTCTCCTGCCAGATGCAGCCGGATGTCCGCCAGGCCGATGATGCGGGCAGCCGTCTCGCTCAACGCGGCGGGAGAAAGCGAACGCACCTCGTCCAACACTCCGGCGGCAAAGATCGACGCGACTCGCGCTTCGATCCTCGCGGACAAGTCCCCGCGTTCGCGAAAGAGAAACAGGCCCATCGGAGCCGGATCGGGATCGTGCGGCAGCCAGTCGTTGCGCTGTTCCGAAAAAGGACGGCCGCTGACGAGGCAAACCTCCACCGCGCGGACAAGGCGGCGTTTGTTTTGGGCGTCGATCCCGCCCGCACAAACCGGGTCGAGCAGGCGCAGGCGGGCAAACAGGGTGGGGGCGTCCAACGCCTCCAACTCGGCGCGCAGCGCGGGGTCAGCCGGGGGCAAAGGGGCCAGGCCATGGGTCAGCGCTTTCACGTAGAGTCCGCTGCCGCCGGTCACGACCGCGCAGCGGCCGCGGGCGTGGATGCCGGCAATGCATTGAAGAGCCTCGGTGCGGTAACGCGCCACGTTGTACGTCTCCGTCAACTGAACCGTGCCGATCAGGTGATGCGGCACGCGTGCCAGCTCCTGCCGGGTGGGCTTGGCCGTCAGCAAGTCCAGGCCAGCATAAACCTGGAACGCGTCCGCGCCGACGATTTCGCCACCACACCACTCCGCCAGGGCGACGGCGGCCGCGGTTTTTCCGACCGCTGTCTGGCCCACAACAAAGAACGTTTTGTGCATAAAAAACCCGGCTCATCTCGCGATGGCCGGGTTTTAAGAGACGTTGAAACAGTGAGGCAGGACGAGCTACGCCGCAAAGCGAGGTTCGCTGCGGGCGTCGTGCTGATCGTTGTTTTTCGCTCCGCTGACGACGAGCTTGCGGCCTAGGAACTCCTTGTCGTGTAGTTCCTGCACGGCGCGCCGCGCTTCTTCGGTTGTTTGCATCTGCACGAACGCGAAACCCTTCGAACGCTGCGTCTGCTTGTGGCTGACGACCTCCGCAGTCACGACCTGTCCGACGCCGTTGAACAGCTCCGAAAGATCGCTCTCCGTGGCGTCGAAAGACAGGTTGCCCACGTACAGGCGCGGCGTGGTCACTTCGACCGACTCCGGTTTGCGCGAACTGCGTCCTTCGCTCGAGGCTGGCCGGCTGCGCGGGGAAACTGGCTCATCCCCGTTTTGACGCGAACGGGAGCGGTCAACGGCTGGCGCAGGCGCCGGCAGGGGGGTAGGGGGGCGGACGAAGAGCGCTTTAATGCGTTGGAAGAACGAGAGCGGCGGCTTGGCGGCCGTGCCCTCCGTGCGACGTTCCGCAGGCAAACGAGTGGACCTCCCGCCCGAGCGGCGTCTGGCGCCGCCGCGACGCGGGCCTTGACCCGATGGGGAGCGTTGTTGATTGGGTGTCATGCTTGAGATGAAGTGCTGATTGTTTGAACATGGAATAACAGGCAGAGCGCATCGCGAAGGATGCACCGTTCTTTGAATAGCCGTGCTCCCGGAGGGCGCAGGAAATGCGGACCCACGGACGAATGCCCGGGGTCATGAGAAAACTCTGCCGACGGAGATTGGACGCAGAAAACCGAAATTGCCGCGTCACTGGAAGAATCTTCTCCTGGAGACACGACAACCTGTCGAGAGAACACGTCAGCATCCGGTGCCAAATGGAGGTAACAGCCGCAGCCGCAAAACCCTCCACCAACACGTTCCAGCTAGAACAAGCTATCCGGCATAAACCCATACGTCAGTCCAATCGCTTTCATTTCTAAGCCAACGGCGGGCTTTCTGCAAGCGGAAGCGTGTTGACGAGACGGAGATACAGTGCATGGCCTGCCGATCAGGCAGACGTTCCCCGGGTTAAAGTTGTGGCTTGCCGCCGCCGCGACAGCAGACGGTTCAAAAGCCGGATGGCGTCTAAGCAACGCCGCGGCCACAGCAGTTCTTGAACTTCTTGCCGCTGCCACAGGGGCAGGGCTCGTTGCGGCCGACCTTCGGCAATTCACGCCGGGAAGGAATCTCCAGCTCCGGCACCTCTGTCGGCGCGGCACCGTTACCGTTGCCGTTGCCATTGCCGTTTTCCGCGACGGGCACACTGGCCGCCGGCGCCGGGCGCATCTGTCGGGTCGGAGCAAACGAATCCGGCGCCGCCGAACCGCCCGGCACCGGGAGGCGCGGCGTCGACAGCGTTTCGTGCAGAAGCGTTTGGGGCAAGCTGGCCAGGAAGTTTTCAAACGCCTGCAAGTTCGACGTGCTGCGGAACAGGTTGTTGAGCACCTCGAACTTGATGTTCGTCATCAGCTCGACAAACATGCCGAACGCCTCGTTTTTGTACTCCACCAGCGGATCCTTTTGGCCGATGCGCTGGAGCTGAATGCCCTCGCGCAGCGCGTCCATGGCGAAGAGATGCTCCTGCCAGAGCCGATCCACCGCGTTGAGGACGATGTAGCGCTCCAACCCTTTGACCGCTTCCGGATCCTCGTGGCTGCACTTGCGGGTGTACGCCTCGCGGATGCGCTCGACGACGAAGCGACTGTTCTCCGGCAACGTGCGCCGCTCAAACTCCGCCTTTTCCGCCGTAAGTCGCAGCGGGAACGTCATGTTCAACCAGTTGAGCAATCCCAGGAAATTGGGCTCCTCGATGCCATCGGTTTTGAGGAACTCCTGCACCTTCATCGGCACCGCTTCGTCAATCACCTCATCGATCAGGTGGCGCGGATCGAGCGTATCGATGGCCTCGTTGCGATAGCCGTAAACGACCTCGCGCTGCTTGTTCATCACGTCGTCGTACTCGAGCGTGTGTTTGCGGCTGAGGTAGTTGCGCTGCTCGACCCGCTTTTGCGCGTTCTCGACGCTCTTGTTGAGCCAAGGATGCTCGAGCTCCTGACCGTCTTCCAGGCCGAACCGCTCCATGATCCGCGTCATGCGATCCGAAGCGCCGAAATTGCGCATCAGGTCATCCTCGAAACTGACGTAAAAACGCGACGCACCCGGATCACCCTGCCGCGCGCAACGGCCCCGCAACTGGCGATCGATCCGCCGGGACTCGTGCCGTTCCGTGCCGATCACCATCAGACCACCCAATTCCCCGACGCCGTCCCCCAACTTGATGTCCGTACCGCGCCCGGCCATGTTCGTCGAAATGGTGACGGTGCCTTTCTGGCCGGCGCGCGCGACGATCTCCGCTTCCTGCACGTGGAACTTCGCGTTGAGCACACTGTGGACAATCTTTTGCCGCTCAAGAGCTCTGAAGCCTCGACGCTCGCCGTACCGACGAGCACCGGCTGGCCGCGTTCGTAGCGTTCCTTTACCTCGGAGACGACCGCGTTGTATTTCTCGCGCCGGGTCTTGTAGATGCGATCGTTACTGTCTTCGCGGCGAATGGGGCGGTTAGTGGGGATGACGACCACATCCAGCTTGTAAATGTCGTGGAACTCGTTGGCCTCCGTTTCCGCGGTACCGGTCATGCCGCCTAATTTCTGGTAAAGGCGGAAATAGTTCTGGATGGTGATCGTCGCCAGCGTCTGGGTTTCCCGATCGATCTGGACGCCTTCCTTGGCCTCGACGGCCTGATGCAATCCGTCGCTCCAGCGGCGACCTGGCATTTTGCGCCCGGTGTACTGGTCAACGATGACAACTTTATTGTCTTCGACCACGTACTCTACGTCTTTTTCGAAGAGACAATACGCGCGCAGGAGCTGAGAAATATTGTGGATGCGCTCGGCCTTTTCGTCGCAGGCAGTTTGCAGCTCTGCCTTGGCCCGGTCCTTGGCGGCGTCGTCCAGATCCTTGCGGATATCGATCTCCGCGAAGGCAGTCATCAAGTCCGGGAGCACGAATGAATCGACATCGTCCGGATTGAGGAACTCGCGGCCTTGCTCGGAAAGGTCCGACTCTTGCGAGCGCTCGTCGATGGTGAAGAAAAGCTCTTCCTTCAGGGCGTAGAGCTCTTCCTTGCGCGCATCTCCGTAGAAGGACAGCTCCGATTTATCGAGCGCCTTGCGGTTGACCGGGTCCTCGAGGATGCGCAGGAGCGATTTGTTGCGCGGCTGGCCGAGCTTCGCCTTGAAAAGCAGGACGCCGGCTTCCTCGTTCTTGCCGTCGTCGAGCAAGCTCTTGGCCTCGTTGACCAGCCGGCTGCAGAGCATGGATTGCTTGCGGACCAACTGCTCGATGCCGGCTTTGAACTTGTCATACTGGTGGGTGGAAACCGTCGCGGGACCGGCGATGATCAGCGGCGTGCGCGCTTCGTCGATCAGGATGGAATCGACTTCGTCGACGATGGCATAAACGTGGCCGCGCTGGACCTGCTGCTCGCGGCTGGTGGCCATGCCGTTGTCGCGCAGGTAATCAAAGCCAAGTTCGCTGTTGATCCCGTAAGTGATGTCGCAGGCGTACTGTTCCTTGCGGAACTCCGGCGTCTGATCGTGCTGGACGCAGCCGCAAGACAGGCCGAGAAAGCGGAAAAGCTCGCCCATCCATTCGGCGTCGCGGCGGGCGAGGTAGTCGTTGACGGTGACGAGATGCGCGCCGCGGCCGGTCAGGGCGTTGAGGTAAAGGGGCAGGGTGGCAACGAGCGTCTTGCCTTCGCCCGTGGCCATTTCCGCGATGCGGCCGGAGTGCAAGACCATGCCGCCGATGAGTTGGACGTCGAAGTGGATCATGTTCCACGTCACGGGCTGATTGCTGACCAGCCAGGACTTGCCGCACAGCCGGCGCGCGCCGTTTTTCACGACGGCGAAAGCCTCGGGCAGGATCTCGTCGAGGATGACGGCGCGTTCCGCGGGATCGTCGATGGGCGCCAGGCGTGCCTTCCAGGCGGCGGTCTTGGCGCGAAGTTCGTCGTCCGAGAGTGCTTGGAACTGTGCTTCCAATTCGTTGATCCGGCGGACGATGGGCAAGAGCCGGCGCAACTCCCGCTGGTTCTTCGACCCCAGGATTTGCTTGAGAATCCAGTTGAACATAAACGTCGGGACACATCGGCCAATTCGGCTGGGAAAACAAGTGTGGCTCCGCAGGCGGCGGGTCGCGTTTTAGGAGAGCCACGAGAACCATGGCGCCGGGGGCGTCTTCGGAGGAAGAGCCCGTTCACATGTTGTTCGCCAACGCGCAAGAAACGCGGGCCGAGGCGTATATCGATAACATCAGACAATATGTGTAATATAAACTATTGCATGTCGTACATGACAGGCATGGCCGGTGCTTAGTTCACAAGTCACTGAAAGGCAACGGCATGCAGCAGGAACAGAGTGAGAAGAGGATCGCAGGCAAGCGGGCGTGCTCAGGCGCGGACCGAAGCCGGACCCGACGCGCGAGCATGTCGATCAGTTCGGGACCGTCCGCGTCACCAAGCGAGAAGCGCGGGCGTCCGCCAGGTACCACAAGAAACTCTGCCTGGACGCCTCACCGTCGACGTTCATCCGGTTCGTGCTCTGCCAATGGCTGGAAGTCCGGCGAGAACCGCACCAGGACCCGCTGCGCTTCGACTTCGACCCGAACCGTCTGGACTTGGCGGACCAACGCGAAAAACGCAGTTCGCGACCCGGAGGGGTCCGCGACGCCGCCGAAGGAGGCTGGCGGGCTCTGCCCGAAAGTAGGGGCAATGCCGTGCGCTTCGCCAAGGCAAACGATGATTGAGGCGTTTGCGATGGCGTCCACCGAAGGACGTTCCGAAGCAATGCGTGCCTAGGCGGCACGAAGCATGGCGTCTTTCCAGAGTCTGGCGATTCTGATTCAATCGCCGGTATGCCCGAATACCAATTCACCGGCTATTTCGAAAATGAAGTGCTGCGCAAGCGGCCTTACCTTCGGCGAGCATGGTGTATCCGAGTGATCGAGGCTCCTTTGCGTGTCGAGCGACAAGGCACCGACCGCTGGCGTTTTTGGGGCGCGATTCCGGAGTTGGATGCACGCATCTTGCGTGTTGTCACACTCTCCGATAGGCTTACCATATTAAACGCATTTCCGGACCGACGCTTTAAAGCATGAAACTCAACTATTACCCTGAGACGGATTCCTTGTATATCGACCTTTCTTCGGGGACAAGCGCGAATAGCGTTGAGGTTTCAGAGGGGGTGGTTCTGGATTACGATGCCGCCGGCAATCTCGTCGGTATCGATATTGATGAGGCCAGCAGGAAGCTAGACCTTTCAGAAGTGACCTCAAGTCATGTTCCGATACTCGCAGGTACGTCTAACATGACACCGTCTTGACTAACAACGTCGCGACCGTTGTTGTGCTAAGAGTCTCCATCGCTGTGAGAAACGTAGTTGTATCCACGGTAAGTATTTCCTCTTTGTTTCGTATACACTTTGTACGTTAGCAGTCCGGAGTAAAGACAATGCTTTGAGTTACCGCTGGCGCCATCCCGCGGTAATCTGCGATCAACAGCAGAGGGACTTTAGCAAGCTGCTGTAAGGGACACTCCACTTTGAAAAACCAGCCTACAAGCTTATCAATGGCGCGTCGATGCCGACAATTCAGCGGCGTAGCCGTAACAGCGTGCGCCGTATTCTGCGCTTGGTGGCCGATGGCCCACGCTGTCACACCGATCAAAACCGGCGGCGGCGCTGGCCAAGCCACTGTCGTCTGGATCAGCATGGACGGAGTGCGGGATGATTACCTCAGCCGGACCGAGTTGCCGTTCTTCGCCCGCCTCATGAAGGAGGGCGCGTACAGCACCAAGTTCCGGCCAGCTTTCCCGCCGATCACCTTTCCCAGCCATTGCGCGGAAGCGACCGGCGTCAGCGTCGAACACCATGGCATCACCGGAAACAGCTTCTACGATTCCGCAACACGGCTGGCCTACCGGTATCCTGCCGATGCCAGCCTTCTCCAGGCCGAGCCGATCTGGTTGACGGCGGCGCGCCAGGGCGTGCGGACATACGTCTTTGACTGGCCGCTTTCCCAAAAGGAACATGGCCCGCTGCACGCGGAATATTCCGCGGAAACTTTTGACGACGCGCTCAACGATCAGGCGCGGCTGGATCATCTGCTCGCCACGTGGCACGAGGATGAGGCGAAAATCCAGGTTGGTCCGGCTGCCGGTGACGCGGTAAAGCCCCTGCGCCTGCTCATGGGCTACGTGGAAGCGACCGACCCGGCCGGGCATAAGTTCGGACCGGACGCATTGGAAATCTCCCACGCGCTGCAGGATCTCGACGCCGAACTGGGCGCGTTTGCGGAGCGCGCGCTGGCCCAATGGAAGGAGCAAGCCGGCCCCCAGGATCGTTTCTATCTGCTGCTGACGACAGATCACGGCATGTCCCGGGTGGACCGAGGTCAACGCCGACAAAATCCTGGGACTGCCGGTGGGCCAGCATGAGATCACCGTTGAGGCAGTGGGCAATCTCGCGAACGTCTACCTTGATCAGGTCCCCGCCGGAGCAGCGCGCGAGACGCGGATGGCGGGCCTGCTGGCTGCCGTCCACGCGTATCCGTTCGTGCGGGCCTATCGCCGGGCGGACCTCCCGGCGGCTTGGGGGTACGCTCACCCTACCCGCACCGGAGACCTCCTGTTGGTCCTGCCGAAGGGCTACGCGTTCAACAAGCTGGCCCGCGAACCGGTCGTGGACGCCGCGGCGACCAAGGGTCCTTTGGGTATGCACGGCTATCCGGTGGAAGACGATCGGGAGAT
>CAXUFU010000043.1:0-7126 GCA_964250275.1 uncultured Chthoniobacterales bacterium
CCGCAGAACCTGGTTCCGAGGCGATTGTTCCCTTGCCCGGTTCGTCGTTGTCCAAAGCTCTCCCAGACGGTTCTACCGAGTTCGACTGCACCTTCAAGCTGCTTCGCCCCGGTATTCTTCACGTCACCGTATACATCACCGACAACCACGATCCAGACAACAATGCCTACGCAGGCGTTTACCTCGGGGACGTTGTTTTCCAGCATTGAGCGCCCCCCCATCGCCTAACAACGCGCTCCAGCGAACGGAGGCTGGCGATGGCACTTTATCTGTATTCCACGTCTTGCGTCGCCAGCCTCCGTCGCTAAGCTTGAGTCCGTTAGGTCTCTCGCAGGCACCACCTCTTATGAAAACCAACCTCGCCTCATGCGGCTTTGCTCTTTTGGTTGTTGGTTTCAACTGGCACTCGACTACCACCGTCCAATCTGACGCCGGAACGACCCGCACGACCTTCGATGGGGCTGGGTTTGTCTGCGTTTTCTGTCTTGCCGCTTTGTTTTTCCTTTCGCGTTCGATCTACAAGGGTTGTCGCCGCTGCCTCGACGAGGGTATTCGCGTGCCTTTTTCTGCCCAATTGCTCAATCTGTGGCCGTGCCTGCTGCTTCTACCGATGCTGGGTTGTTCTTTGGTCGGCTACACCCACAGTGCTATTGATGGCACCATTACCACTGTGCAGCAGGGGTTCGGCTCCGATCAGTCTGCTTTAGCCCTTGTTCTTGCAGTACTGACCATCGTGGCGTTTCAGTTTCGTTCTCGTTTGTTGCCATACTTTCGCGCTGGCCAGCAGACCTAACCACGCGCTCCAGCGAACAGAGGCTGGCGGTGGCGTCTCTTCCGTGGTTTACGTCTTCTCTCGCCAGCCTCTGTCGCTGAGCTTGGAGGCGTTAGGCCCTAGAACATCACCGCCTTCCAATCCATGCACGCGGTTCTCGCAAGCATCCTTTCCGTGGTCTGGGTCCTCGCACTAGCGGCTGGGTTGCGGGTGTATCGCCGCTTCATCGCTTCTTTGGATCGCAGCCGCGTCGCTGAGCGCATCGAGCAGGGCGGTGGGACGGTCATTGACATGGCTCGGTGTTTCAGTCCCATTGAGTGGTTGTTCACCAAGGGTAGCGTGCGTCGCTATCGTGTCACCTACCACAGCCACGCAGGCGAGTCAGTTACCACAGAGTGCCTCACCAGCGCCACGACGGGCGTGCATTGGGCAGAGGGAGCGCCACCGTCATCTCCACCCGCCCGGCCCAACAACGCGCTCCAGCTAACATCCACTGGCGGCGAGCTCCTTCAGACTTCCACGGTTGACTTCGCCAGCCTCCGTCGCTGAGCTTGGGTCCGTTAGGCGTCACCCGTTGCGAACAACTTCAGAAACAACTTCTTGGCCTGTTCCATCCCTTCCTCGGTCAGCGCCACAGATTTAGCCTTGCCGACGGGGTCATAGATCATTCCCTTTTCGTACAGGCGCCCCATCGCTTCCCAGTCGTGCCCCTTCCACGCCCGATCTCCGTCATGGAGGGTCAGGTACAGTAGCGCGAGCACTGTCTCGTCCACTTTGTCCTTGTCGTATTCCACTCTGCTATTTTGCCATCCTCATCGCTTCGTGCAAGGGACGTTTCACGCCTAACAACGCGCTGCTGCTCACGCCCACCGGCGTCGGGCCGTGGTCGTAGTTGAGCTTTGAGCCGTTAGGCCTTCAGACCGTTATTTCGCCAATGACGTTTACCCGACGTTCGATCGTTGCCGGCGTATTCTGTTGTCTCGTTCTGCTAGCCACGTGCCTAACAACGCGCTGCAGCTAACCGCTCGTGGCGGCCGCGCCTGCGTGACTTGCCTTTCTGCTCGCGGTAGCTGAGCTTGGATTCGTTAGGCGGCTACGTTTATGAGCACGGCAACGCGCAACGCCATCCCCGAAGACATTCCTCTGCTTGTCAGCATGATGGCAGAGTTCTATGCCGAGGCGAACTTCCCATTGGACCATACATGGGCGGGTGCGAGCTTCTCGGCGCTCTTGGCTGATCCGGCGCTTGGGGCAGTCTGGATCGTTTCCCACGAAGCCAAGCCTGCTGGCTACGTGGTTCTTACCGTTCGATTCAGCATGGAGCATGGCGGCTTGGATGCCTTCATCGACGACCTGTTCGTGCGCCCATCCCACCGGCGCAGAGGGTTGGGGCATCTGGCTCTGCGAACAATTTTCGCCGAGTGCCGTCAGCGTGGCGTGCTCGCTGTCCATGTCGAGGTCGGGCAGAACAATGACCCGGCACAATCCCTTTATTGCAGCTATGGGCTGGCCCCGCGCCATGATGATCGTCAACTGCTCACCCTTCGGCTCCGAAACGAACCACCCGCCGCCTAACAACGCGCTCCAGCGAACGGCTCATGGCGGTCGGCGTTTCTCTGCACTCCACGTCCACCGCGCCATGAGGAGTCGCTGAGCTTGGGTCCGTTAGGCGTTCTTCCATGCAAGCTTCTTTGCTCATCCTCATTCTCGTGCTCGCAGGCTGTACTACTCCGCAGGAGTTTCGTGGCACGCCCGAGTTCCAGACGTGGATGCAGGCCGCCCTTGCCCATCCAGACAGCAATCCTGCTTACCATCGTTTCGCTTCGGCCTATCATGGTCAGTCCGAAGGTTTGCATGCCTACTTCGTTGAGGCGCTCCGACAGGCTGAATCTCCCGAGATCGACGTTGAGGCCGGAGAGGGTCTTGGGTGGGAGCTTCAGACCGTGATTCTCCACATCGGTGATGCTCGCTTCGCGTCCGCGCTTGCCGCCGAGCCGGGGCGGGTGCGTAGTGCCATCGCCTGCTGTTTCAGCGAGGTTGCCACGCCAGCTTACCCGCAGACCTCGCGTCTGTTGTCTAGCGCGCCGAAGATCGACTTCCCTATGCTCCAGACCTACCGGGGCGACTACCGTCCAGCATCCACCCCACACGCCTAACAACGCGCTCCAGCGAACGGCGGGAGGCGTCGGTGCCGAGTTCCTGCTTTTCCTCCCGCCGTCGCTGAGCTGAATTCCGTTAGGCCACTACGTTTCACTCCATGCACGAGTTCGTCGCAAATGCGGAATCAATGACCAACCCGCCGAGTGTGAGTTGGCGGGACTTGTTCATTTCTCGCTTTGTTGGTGTTTTGCCAGACACTATCACCGGCACCTGACCTTCCTGGGTGCGTTTACGTCTGCCTGGCAGGATTTTCTGTCCAGATTTATAGCGTAATCTCACGAGCTTGGATTGGCTCAGTGTCACCGATCCGTGCCGCTCGCAAGGCGCAGATGGCACGGGTCTCCTCTACAGGACAACCGAGATCGGCGGCAGCGTCTCCGGCGTGAGTGGCGGCACGCTTCTCCAGATTGCTCCCGCTGGCACGAATTTCCAGCTCTTGGCAAACCTCCCGTTTGGCCGCGGTGGGCGACGGCGGCGGGCCCGGGACGCACACGATGGTGTTGCTGCTGGAAACCCGCCCGGATCGTTACACGGTCAGCACCACGGACAAGGTGCGGGTGAAAATCATCGGCGATTAGACGAGCGCGACCTACAGCGATTAGCCGCGCTCATGGCAGAGGTCGATGCCGGCGCCGGAACGATAGCAGCACTCCCAACGCGCCCACGCTCAAGAGCGCCCAAGTGGCGGGCTCGGGCACTACAAGGATGTTAATATCGAACGCGTCGGACTGCGTGCCGGCCATGAACGTCTTCCCTCCGTTAATGGAATAAGCACTCGGGGAACCGCCATATCCTGGCAAAGCGGCATTCCAACTGTCATCAGTTGTCGTGTTGGTCGGGTTCATTTCCAGCCAATAAATCTGACCGGCAACCAGGGTGGGCGCAGCGGTCGTATTTAACGCGAGCACGCTGCCAGAAAAGCTGGTCGCAGTCAGATTTCCCAAGGAAAGTGGCGACTGTTCCGTACTGGGCAAACCAGTTGTCGGATCGTTCTGATAAAGATAAACTGATGCTTCACCGGTCCCTCCATTCAGACCGAGGAACGACAGCGCGACATCGACGCTGGCTAACTCTCCCGTCAAGTCGCAAGTGAATGGATCGGCCACCGAAAATACAATACTGCCGCCGGTACTATAGCTGCCATAGACTGCATTGCCGTGTTCGGTGTCATACGATTCCGCCGGGCCGAAAGAGGAAAATGCCACGACGGCGCGGGCGGACGTCTGGCAAAAGAGGCTGAACGCGAGAAGTGCTAACGGGAGCTTCATTTTGGGCAATGATCGAAGCGAGGTTTACCATCGCAACCCAGCATCTGTCCAGTCCAGACTCCTCAGGCGGGACAACATCCGTCCGGGAATTGCGGCTGAAAGGATAAAACTTGCCGGCTGTTTGCGGTGGTATACGCAGCGATCCTGGCGCCTGACAAGCCTGGGATGGCCAAGCACAAATTGAAATCGCAGATCGTCATACCTCGCGCAAAAGTATTTGACATCAGAGGTGCATTGCCCGGTTGCCCGGAACCGGTGTTTTCGCCAATGGTGGGATTATTCACGCCATCGATCGACCGATTAGCGGCCGGAAGCGGTCCTCCTCGCTACCTAGTCTCGTCTGGGTTGGTCTCCAGGTGATCTGCGCGGCGGAGTTGGGAACAGCCCTGCTCTGGGTCGCCATGCGTCAAGTCGGGAGGATCGAGGGGGTTGTTACTTAATTGTCACCGGGGCTTTGTTGCGGGTCTCCACACAGATCGTGCAGGTTGTCGCACGCCAGCCGAGTCCGGCCGTGTATGTCCGGGCCAAGCTGGGACCGCTTCGACCAAACCCAGTCCATCCGTAAGTGCCAATCATGAAAATCCCTATTGTATCATCCTTGAGAAAATCGTTTCTCGCCTGTGCTGGCGCGTCCAGCTTGCTGCTCACCGCGGCTCACGCCCAGCAGGTGAAAACCGTTTTTTACATCCTGCTCGAAAACCGTAATTTCACCGCTGGCACTGACACCACCGGCGGATCGGTGATCGCTGGCAACGCTGCGGCTCCCTATCTCAACAGCCTCATCACTCCCAACAGCGGGGCGTCCACGCAAGTGTCCTATTGCACCGCGTATCACCATGTCCTTTCCACGCTGACGGGCGCCAACCCGAGCATCCATCCTTCCGAGCCGAACTATGTTTGGATGGAAGCCGGCTCGAATCTCAGCAAGCTGGACGACAACGATCCCTACGGCTCGGGCAACAGCGTGCCGCAGATCCTCAACTATCTCTCCTCGAATCCCAGCGTCAGCGGCCAACACGTCTGCGGTCTGTTGCAGGCGGCGAATATTTCCTGGAAATCCTACCAGGAAGACATCGACCTGTTGAACACCGCCGGCACGAACGCCAACCTCGGCGGCACCTTCACCTCCTCGGTCGCCCCGTCCTCGATCTGGACGGTGCCGCTTGCCAGCTTCAGCGGCACCAGCGCGTCTTACACGAACGCCTACAACGGCAGCCATCAGTATAACTTTGCCTGCAAGCACAACGGCTCGCTGTTCTTCCTCGATACCAACGGCAGTTCCGCCACCGCGGCCAATACTTCGACCACGAACCCCGTGGTTTCCCATTATGCCCCGCTGCAGCAACTGGCCAACGATCTGGCGAACAATAACATTGCGCAGTACAACGTCATCACTCCGGATCAGTACAACGATATGCACACCGCGCTGACCGGCGGCTTCAACTACAACGGGACCACTTACACGGGAGACCTGGCCCAGGTAGCGCAGGGCGACAATTTCCTCTCGAAAATCGTCCCGCAGATCATGGCCTCGCAAGCCTACCAGAACAACGGCGCGATCGTCATCTGGACCGATGAAACCGAAGGCACCAATCAGAATGACTTCACGCACACGCTGACCGAAATCGTCCTTTCTCCGCTGGCCAAGGGCAATGCCTACAACAGCACGGTGAACATGACGCATTCCTCGGACATCGCCACGATGCAGGAAATCTTTCAGGTGGCCGCCACGACGCCCTCTGGCTACCTCAACGACGCGGCAAATTACTCGAACAGCTCCGGCGCTGCCGCCGGGACGATGGCGGGCTACGGCACCAGCACCGCGCAGGACATGTCGGACCTGTTTGTCGCGGGTGCTATTCCTCAGACGCTGCCCGCCATGCGCATTACGGCGAGCGGATACACCGTCAACAACCGCGCCAAGACCGCGACGCAGACGGTCACCGTCACCAATTCCTTGTCCACGCCAATTACCACCCCAATCTACCTGGTGGCGAGCAACTTGAACACCACGTTGATCAGTGCGACCGGCACCACGCAAAACACGGCGCCGACCGGAAGCCCCTATGTTTCCGTGGCCTCCAGTCTCGCGGGCGGGGCGTCTGCCAGCGTCGTGCTGTACTTCTCGCTGCCGGCCTCGGGTGGTATCACCGATGCCCTCAACCCCATCACGACCAGCGGCCAGCCTTAAGCCAGCAGTTTGCACTACTACCTGATTCCTTGATCAAGCTATCCATGAAAATCACCCACATCCATCACTTGGCTGGTCTCGCCATCTTATCGGTTTCCACCCTGCCGGCCTTTGTGTCTCAAGGCCACGCGGCGGATCTAGACTACACCGTCACGTTGAACGTCGCGTCTCTTATCGGCAATCCTAACGCACCGTTCTCACTGGACTTTGTGCTGGGCTCCGGCGCGCAGAACCCGAATGCTGATAATACCGTGAAGGTGAGCAACTTCGTCTTCAGCAACGGTAGCGTTGGGGCTGTAAGTTACAGCAACGGCGGAGAGTCTGGCTCGATGTCTTCTACCGTGACACTCACGACCACCAGCGAGGACAACGAGTTGGCCCAGCAGTTCAGCAGCTCAGTGACGCTGATCCGTTTCAACGTGGATGAGACCAACACGACGGACAATCCGTTCCCGGATCAATTCGACGTGTCCATCCTCGACAGCGGCTTGAACAACATCCCGACCACGGACCCGAGCGGTGGGAATACCCTGGTGCTTGAGAATATCAGCACCTCGCAAACCCTGGCCTCGGTGTCTACGTATCGAAGCACCGCTGGTGGAGAGGCTCCCGGGGTTACGGCGACCGCCGTCCCGGAACCCGGTTCGGCCGTCAGCCTGCTTCTCGGTCTGGGAGGGGTTGGCCTGTGCGCCCGGCTCAAGGCATTCCGTCGTTCGGCCAAGGTTTAGCTTGGAC
>CAXUFU010000043.1:7142-11529 GCA_964250275.1 uncultured Chthoniobacterales bacterium
GGTTTTCATCGGGGTGGGCGGCCCTCTGGCTCCCCCACGGATTGTTCTGGAGTCGCGTTTCTTCCCCGCGAAGGTTACTGATCCTTCGCCGTGGCCTGCCATCGCTGATTTCTACTGGAAATCGGAAGCGACAAGCCCCGCAGCCCCCAACTGGTCCGTCAGATTGAAAACCCTTCCTCTACTTTTCCTGCTTTCCGTCGGCCTCCTTTCGAGCACGACCGTCGCTTTCGCGCAGACCCGGGATAGCGGTTTTCTGCAAACCAATCTGGTGGCCAACAAAGCGGAGTACCACCCGCAGATCGTCGACCAGAAAATGATCAACGCCTTGGGCATCGCTTTGCGTCCGCCAGGTGCCGGCGGCCATCTCTGGATCTCCGATGCCGGCACCGGTTTTTCTTCCGAATACATCGGCGACCTGCCCGGCAATCCGCTGCATCAGGACGGCCTCAAGCTGGTCGAATTGGCGACGCCTGCTTTCACCGACCACGGCTACGCCTTCGTGACGGGGCAGGCTTATAACTCCGCCAGCGACCTCGCCGGCCAGCCGGAAGAATTTCATGTCGCGGGTCCCGCCGAGAACCATCAGGAAACACCGCCCAAGACCATCGACGGCGGCTTTTCCGGCGCGGCGAAGTTCGTTTTCGTGACGGAGGAGGGTTGCATCAATGCGTGGAGTGCGACCACTGCGGTCGCCATGAATACCGCCCCTATCATTGTCGACTATTCCAAGACAGCGGCGCATTATCCGTACGCGGCTAACTGCGTCTTCACCGGAGTGGCGCTCACCAATAACGCCTCGAACACCGAGGCTTTCGCCAAGGCGCACGGCAATCATCTTTTCGCCACCGACGTGCGCAATAACGCCATCCAGGTTTTCGACGATCAATGGAAGGATGTAACCAGCGCCTACCATTTTCAAACTCCCGCCAGCGTCCGCAATCTGCATCCCTTCAACATCGTGGATTTGGACGGCCATCTCTTCGTGGCCTACGCGTCGTTCAATCCGGAAAGCGATGAAGGCCAGGAGCAATACCACGGCGCGGGCCTTGGTCACGTCGTTGAATACGCGGAGGACGGCTCGCTGGTGAAAGATTTTCACACGCACGGGGTGCTGAATGCTCCCTGGGGAATGGCGATTGCCCCCTCGACCTTCGGCGTTTTCGCCCAGGACCTTCTCGTCGCGAACTTTGGCGATGGCACGATCGCCGCGTTCGACCTCACCACCGGAGACTTTGCCGGTTATCTGCGTGATCCCGATACCAAGATCATTAGCATTGACGGCATCTGGGGCCTCGCCTTCGGCAATGGCGTCAGCCTGGGCGATGCCAACGCCCTCTACTTCGCCGCAGGACCGAACAACGAAGAAGACGGCTTGTTCGGTCGCTTGAACGCCCGTCCCTTGAATGCAGTCGCCGGCAGCGATGGAGAACCCGCCGCTGCTCCGGCCCTGTCGCGACAAACGGCTGTACCGTAGTGAGGAATCAAACCACGCGCGGCGCGGGCCACGCTGCAAGGGCAAGTCGTGCTTTGCCTCAAGAAATCGCTTGCCCTTCGCCTTGTCGCGGCGGTCTATGACCGTCGATAGGGCGGGCCAACGATGTAGCCACGAGGCTCTGTCGCCTTGCCGTCGCCGTACTTGGACACGCGGGCAGAGCGGCGCGGCTACTGCCAAACCCATCGGGTCATAGACCGCCCGCTACAGCCGGGCGAGAAGCAATCACTTTGCCAATGGCAGCGTGACGGATTTGCCGCTGTGCGCGGACTGGCGCGCGGCGTCGAGGATTGCACTGACCGTCACGTTCGTCTTGAGCGACGAGAAGCTGCTTTCCTCGCTGACTTCTCCACGGATGACGGCCGCGAGATAGTGCAACGGATCATCGTAGGGCGGCGGCACCGCGTCCGCCTGGGTGCTCGCCGTTTCGTTAGCTCCCTCCCGCCGAACCGTCAGCGTATCCCCATCGAGGGTCTTCGCGTAACCGGTGCGTCCATAGACATCCATCTGCTTGATGCTGAACGGCCAGTTCCAGGAGCCCTCCACAATCGCGACCGCGTGCCGGTAGTTGACCACGATGACAGCCTCATCGTCCACTTGCGGGTAAAGGTCCGGCTGTAGTTGCCTGGTCACGGCACTTACTGACAGGGGCTCCTCGCCGTCGAGCAGCGCCGTCATCAGGTCCAGGCCATAGCAACCGAAGTCGTAGAGCGCACCGCTGCCTCCGGTCAGCTTCGGATCGATCAAGAGCGGCAGGAACTCCGGCCCAACCCCGATGCGTATAGGCCCTTGGTGGCCATCGCGGAAGACCGCCTTCACCACCGGTCCCAGAGCTCCTGCTTTAAGCAACTTTTGGGCGGCGGCTACGCTGCGGTACCACGAGGTCTCGAAGTTCACGAGCACATGGATTTTCCCGCGCTCGGCCGCTTGCTGCATGCGGCAGGCCTCCTGGTAGCTCCCTGCGAGCGGCTTTTCCATCATCACGTGGATGCCCAAAGCCGCACATTGCTCCACGATGCGCGCGTGCTCGCTGGTGGCGGTGAACACCAGCGCGGCCGTGGGATGCGCTTGCGCGGCCATCTCTTCGATGCTGCGAAAGTGGAGTTCAGTTGCCAGGTGAAACTTCCGCGCATAGGTGTCGAAGAGTTGCTGGTCGGGTTCGATGACCCCCACCAGTTGCACGTCCGGGCGCTGGAGCAACCCGCCCGCGGGCACCAGAGCTCCGCCCCCAAGAAAACCTCCGACATGACCATGGGTCAGACCAATGATGGCTACTTTGAGTGGTGGCGCGGGTGCGGTTTCGGCGACGGCGCTCCCGTTGCAAAGAATGAGAAGGAGGGACATTAGGGTCAAGGATGCTCTCATAGGCGTTTGGCGCAACGTAGAGCAAGCAGCACTTTCTTGCGACAGCCAGGTCGCAGGCTGTGGAGCCCGTCCAGGCAGCTTCGACGGGCTCAGTCCATCGCTATTTGCATCGTTGTTAATTTATTTTGCAGCACCCGTCCGTTTTTTCCTTTGGAAGAGGTGAACACGCAGTCCTCAACACTTCACTAAAACCAATCGATCAAAAACATGCTTCGTTATCCCGCTCTTAAACTTGCTCCCTTCCTGCAGTGCGCCCTCGTTGGCGCGCTCTCCCTCGGCTTGGGCTCCGCCGCCTGGGCAGAGGACAACGTCACCGTTTTCGCCACGGGCTTGAACAACCCGCGCGGCTTGAAGTTCGGCCCCGACGGAGACCTCTACGTCGCCGAGGGCGGTGACGGCGGACTCAACCCCGGCACCGGCATTCAGGTGGTCGGCCCGGTGGGACCTTATACCGGCAGCGTGACCGGCTCGCGCATCTCCAGGATTGATTTTCTAGGGCGGCGCACCACCGTCGCCGACGATCTGCCTTCCAGCCAGAGCACCGCCGCTTCGGGCACCAACGTCAGTGGCGTGGGTGATATCGCCTTCATCGGTGAAACTCTCTACGCGCTGATCACGGGTGCCGGCGCTTCCCACGGCGTGCCGACTGTCCCGAACGGGGTTGCCCGCATCAATGCCGATGGCACCTATACGATGATCGCCAATCTCAGCCACTATTACAAGACCCATCCCGTGGCGAGTCCAAGCACCGACGACTTTGAGCCAGATGGCGTGCCTTACAGCATGCTCCCTTATAACGGCAGCCTTTACGTCGTCGAACCGAATCGCGGTTCGTTCGATAAGGTCGATTTAGACGGTCGGATCACACGCCTGCTCGATACCTCGGCCATTTTCGGCACGGTCTATGTACCAACGGTTCAAGTCGAACATAATGGAACCTTTTACCTCGGCAATTTGGGATCCTTTATGGCCGGCGGCGCGAATGTGTTGAAAGTCACTCCCGAAGGTAAAGCCAGCATTTTGTACAGCGGTTTCACTGATATCCTTGGCATTGAGCGGGACAACCAGGGGCGGTTCTACGTCCTGGAAACCAGCACCGGCGACATGGGACCGATGCCAAAGACCGGTGATATCATCCGTATCAGCCAAACGGGCAAGCGAGCGGTGATCGCTTCCGGACTTTTCTTCCCGACGGGCATGACTCTAGGGCCTGACGGCGCGCTCTATGTGTCGAACGTCGGCTTCGGTCCGCTGCCCAATGGCTTAGGACAGATTCTCAAGATCAAGCTCCCGTAAAGATAATACTTTCCAACGAGCTTTAGCCTCCGCCGGGTAAGACCGGCGGGGGTGTTTGTCTTGGAGGTAGCCGCGTCGCGCCGGATGTAGGGCGGGCGGTCCGCCTGCCGGGAACAGCGCCAGACCTCGCCGGCGGCGCGCCCGCCCTACAATCCAGCGGCTACCTCCGCTGCGGTTGGCACTTCGGCGGAGCATTCGCCCGAGACTTCCGGTCCGAGTCAACGCGCCGTGTAC
>CAXUFU010000044.1:0-1352 GCA_964250275.1 uncultured Chthoniobacterales bacterium
GGGGCTCGAGCGCACCGGTAGCCGGGATTGAACCATCTCCTCCAGACTGGCGATTATCAGACAAAAGAAAGATGCGAGTGGCGTTTAATGAACACCGCCTATTCCGCGTTTGTTTCGATAGTACTTGTGGCTGCTGGCAAGAGCAATGCGGCGGCCGATTTTGCTTTCCTGTGGAAAACGCCCGCTCTACAGGGAGTAAGGACGGACTGGTCGCGGAGTTGTCGCCGTATTTGTCCGTGTTAAATTTGAGAAAGCAGGTGCTTGGCAAAGGACTTGCTGAACCACCGCGGGCGCCAAAAAGCTGACCTTTAACCCACTGACTTCCATGGTAATGATCGCCGCAGGACTCCACGAATCACACACAGGGAATTTCGTCATCGACAATTTCGTCAAGGGAGGGCCGATCATGTGGCCGATCCTCCTGACGTCCCTGATCGCCCTGACGGTAATTGTCGAACGCATCGTCTGGTGGGTACGCCAAAACCAGTTGCGCGAAAGTGCGAAACTGGAGCGCGTTTTCGCTCACATCGAGCGAGGAGAAGTCGCGGAAGCTTCCGCCTTGGCACGCACGTCGCAGGATCCGCGTATCCGCACCATCTGGCACGGATTGAACCATCATCACTCGACGATGCAGAGCGCCTTGCAGGTTGCGTCGGGGATGGAGATCCATCGGGCCAGCCGTTTTCTGGGCGTGATGGACACGATCGTCACGCTCGCGCCCTTGCTCGGGTTGCTTGGTACCGTGACGGGCATCATGGGTACGTTCGAATCTTTGGGCGCAAATGGACTCGAAGTGGGTGCTGTCAGCGGCGGCATCGGTGAGGCACTGATCGCGACGGCGTGCGGTCTTTGCATCGCCATGGCCTGTCTGATCCCCTACAACTTTTTTCAGTCGAAAGTGGAACGCCTGAAGTTCGATTTGGAGACGGCTTCGACCAACCTCGAAGTGATGCTGCAGGGTCTGAGCCTTAACCTGGAGGAAAAACAACATGAAGCTCAACTCCGCAGTGCCGCATAAGAAGGCGCGCATCGAAATTATCCCGCTGATCGATATCATGTTCTTCCTGCTCGCCAGCTTCATGCTGGTGAGCATGAGCATGATCAAGCTTCAGGCCATCAAGACGAACCTGCCAAAGGCCAGCACGGGGACCAACGTTCCCAAGCCGGATTTCGTGGCCATCGGCATTGATAAAGACGGCAACTATTACTTCGACAAGGACGTCAACCCCATTCCTGCGGACGATATCCCCAAGCGTCTCCAGCCGTTCTACGCCGCCAAACAGGATGACCTCAAGGTGTTCGTGAACGCGGACTCAGACACGTCCTACGCTTCGGTAATTACGGCCTTGGAC
>CAXUFU010000044.1:1362-11480 GCA_964250275.1 uncultured Chthoniobacterales bacterium
GCGTAACCAAAGTGTCTTTCCCGGTGAAGGAAGGGACCAAGTTCGATCCGAAAAAGCCCCGTCCGGATACGACCTCTGGCATCCTCAACAAGCAGGGGAACCCTGTGGCTCCGGCTGCGCCTGCGCCCTAATTTCGCGGCAGCGTTATCAGAGTAAGTCATCTCTATGGAGAGCTTGTTTTCGCACCGGCCGTTCCGGAAGCGCCGGCTGTTTATCAGTGCGGTTGCGGCCATTCTTTTGGAGTGTTCGTTGGTTGGCGTAGCCGCCATCTGGCCTTACTATAAGAGCTGGAAGATTCCCGAGCAGGTAACCAATATCGACACTGGGCCGGTGCTCGGTGAGACGGTCCAGGAGCTGATTGCGCCGAAGGAAGAACCCGTTCCGACTCCGGACCAACAGCCAACTCCCCCTCCCGAGGACACACCTCCGCCGGACGACACGCCGCCGCCGACTGATGATCCTGACATGGAGCCGCCGCCGCCTCCTAAGAAGGAGAAGCCGAAACCAGCCGTTAAAGCTGTACCTCCGGGTGCGAAACGGGGCGATCATCCGCAGGAAGGAGTCGTTGGCGGGGTGCCACATGCTCCAAAAACGACTGGTACGCCGGGGGCCGCGCACCTGGGAGCAGTCGGCTGGCACAAGCCCGATCCGCCGTACCCTGCGCAGGCGCGCGCTTCTCACATCACTGGCAGCGGCACGGTAAGCTGTTCGACGAATGCGTCTGGCGAAGTCACCAGCGCGGTGATCGTTTCTTCCAGCGGCAGTGCGATTCTGGACCACAACATGACCAGCTTTGCGCGGATGAACTGGACTGGCCCGCCGAACAGCACGCAGGTAATCCCTTTCACCTACCGCTTGCAGTAGTGGACCAGGCTGACTGCGCTTAGCGGCGCCACAGCGTCTTCACCGGATGCAAGGTCCAAGCGCCACGTTGGCGCGCCTCGTCGATGCGGTCGATAAAATCGCCCAAGCTGCTGACAAATTGGTTTTGTTCTCTCCAGTCCCGTAAGCGGTATCCGAGATGATGGGCAGTGGTCGGCAGGTATAGCTCCAAGTAAATCGCAAATGGTTCCTCCCGCCCCGCCACGGCGTCGAACGCCTCGCGCGTCCAGAAGCTCCCAGTGCCGAACATGGACAACACCACCGCCTTCTCCGCGCGCAGACTGAAATTGGCCCAATGCGTCAGGAAACCTGGCAAGTGTGCGTGGTAGAGGAAATGCGGCTGACTGGTGCCATCAACCCGCGCGAGCTGGAAAGCTAAAACATCGGCGTGTTCTTCCTCCAGTCGCGCGAGTTGGCGGGCGTTGAGGTCGGCAACCAGCGGCACCTGGTCGTATTCCGCAAAATGGACGTGCGTGAAGTCGCGTCCTTCCATCCACGCAGCCGTCTGCCGCAATACCCCGGTGTAACTCTGCCGCTCCCGGGAGTGCGCCCGGGTTTGCAGACGCGCGTCGTCGATGTGAATCTTCTGGGGGTGGTCGATCGCGCGAAAGGCGGCTTCCCCGCCGTTGAAGGCCACGAGCAAATGGTCGGCCGGCGTGTCCTTTCCCCACCATTCCAGCATCCGGCCGATCTCCGCCGGCGATTGGTGGGTGAGCAGCAGATTAAGGACTCGGCTCATGCGGAAAGTCCGGGGGCGGATGCGTCGTAAAACCAAGCTCCTGCTTCCAGTACGTCAATCGGGTTTGCGGCGAAAACACCGGCACCACTGGCGTTGGCAGTCCAATAACGTGGATCTTGCCGCGGAACGGCACCAGAAGCGCCCGCCCCAGCACGCGACCGGTACGCTCGTCCACCACGCGCGAACCAACCAGCCGCGCGAACGACAAAAACACCGCGCGGAGCGTCAGCTTCAGCCTTTCCATGGAGAGAGGAGGGGGCGAAATTTGGCCAGCCGGATCAACCCGGTGTTGTGCCTGCCACGGATTTCCGGGCCGGCGACATGCGCAGGGTTTGCGTAATCGCCTCGATCCGCTCGGCGGTGAGACGGTCGAAATCGAAGCAGGCAGCCCGCTCGATGCCCTCGGCGCGCAACCGGGCGTGGAGCGCGTCGTCGTCGGCCAACGACTGCAGGGCGGCGGCCGCGGCGCTTGCCTGGCCAAAATCGACGAAGAGCGCATGGCCGCCGGTGACCTCGTGCATGATGGGAATGTCGTTGACCACACAGGGCGTGCCGCAGGCCATGGCTTCGACCACGCAACGCCCAAACGTTTCTTCCCGGCTCGCGAGCACGAACACCCGGGCCTGCCGATATAGCGGCGCGAGCCAGGCGTCCTCTACCCAGCCGGGGAAGACGACATCGCCGGCGATGCCCAAAGCGCCGGTCTGGGCGCGAGCGGCGTCCTTGCCGCCCTCCCAATTGCCGCCGACCATCACCAGAGGATGGGCTGCCCGGAACGCGGGCTCGAGTTGGGCGTAAGCCTCAAGCAACCGGCCCGCTTGTTTATAAGGATAGAAGTTGCTCACCCAGAGCAGGTAACCGGGACGCAGGTCGAGTTTCTCGCGCAAGAAGGCGATCTCACCCGGGCCCGGTTGCGGCGTGAACTGCTCGTGTTGCAGACCTTCGTAGCTCACCGTCAAACGGTCGCCGCAGCCCGGGAAAATCCCCAGGATCTGCTGGGCGGCGCATTGGGAGTTGGTCACGATCAACGCCGCCGCGCGGACACCGCGATCGACCGCCAATCGGCGATAAACGCGCCGGGCCAGGCCCACGCGATTCGATTGGTCCAGGTGCTGGAGCGAGAACAGGTGCATGATCACGGGCAGACACCGGCGGAGCGGCGCGAAGCCGACGGTCAATAACGCCGCGGCCCCCAGCCGACGCGCCAGCGCGGGTACCCGGAAATGATCCGCCCACAGGCGCGCCAGGATCCGGTCGTTCGCCGCGAAACGGCGCACGACCTGGACGCGCGGACTATCGACCGGCCATTCCTGCCCAGGCCCGGCCAAGACGATCCAATCGATCTCCGGGTATTGCGGCAGGGCGTGCGCGACGAACTCGTGGAAAAGCGTCGTTAACCCGGTCTTGCGAGCCGGATTTTCGCACAAGATGGAGAGGGCAAGCTTCACCGAGCGCTCAACCTGCCAAACTCGCGCGCAAAAGCAATGCCCGACTCCGGGGGGTTCAGTGCAGACTTGCGGAGCAACCCGGAAGATTGTTTCATGGCCGCTGTGCCAACGCCGTTGCCCAGCGTGCTCTGGATGCCCGCTCATCCTGCCACCGGCGCGTTGAGCATGGACCGCTACTGGCGTGAGCTGGAGCGTGAACGCCGCGCCCAAATGGGGCCGGCCCAGCCCGGGATCACCTGCCCACTGGGCGATCCTTCCGCTCGCCGGGAGGTTGGTCTTACCCGCTGGCGGGTGGTGCGCGCCTGGCACAAGTACGCCGGCTATCCCTGGCTGGTCCGGCGCGCTTCGCGGCGGCCAGGGATCAAAGTCGCGCATGTGCTCGATCATTCCTTTGCCCATCTGCTGGCCCAGGTGCCGGGAGAGATTTATAAGGTCGCCACCGTGCATGATCTCGCGCCGTTGCGGGACGCCCGGGAACTCACGGCGCAACAACGCGCGCGCTTTCGCCGCACGGTCGAGCACCTGCATGCGGCCGATATCATTCTGGCCGATTCGCGCCACAGCGCCGATGAAGCCGGCGAACTCCTCCACTTGGCGCCAGGAAAAATCCAGGTGCTGCCGCTGGGCGTCGACGTTGCACGGTTCGCACGCCATCCTTCGCCCGCGCCTCCGCCGGTGTGGCGCCAGGAGCTGGCTGGAACCCGCGTGCTTCTGAGCGTCGGCGCAAACGCTGATCGCAAAAACCTGGTCAGCCTGCCCGCAATTTTTCGCGCGGCTAAAGCGTTGCTGCCGCGGACGCCGTTGGCCCTGCTGAGGGTAGGGGATCCGCTACCCGGCGATCTGCTCGGCGAGTTGCATCGCGAACTAGGAGAACACGGGGTGATTGAGCTAGGTAGAGCGCCCGATCGTGACTTGGTCGCAGCCTATCAGCACGCCGACGCGCTCATTCTTCCGTCTCACCTCGAGGGCTTCGGTTTTCCGGTGCTCGAGGCCATGGCGGCCGAGTGTCCGGTCGTCTGCACGAACGTCACCAGCCTGCCGGAAGTGGGTGGCGCGGCCGCCCTTTATTTCGGACCCAACGATCCCGCCGGCGCCGCCGGCCATCTGGCGCGGTTGTTTTGCGACGAGCCTTGGCGCCGGCAAAAGATCGCCGCCGGGAGAGTGCACGCGGACTTATTTTCGTGGTCGGAGCACTTTCAGAAGCTGATCCAAATTTACCAGGCTGCCGGCGATGTTTTGCCGCCCACATTTGCGCCCGTTCCTGCGACCGCGGGGACGCCTGATTTCACGGGATCCTGATCTTGTTATGGTGGCCTTCTAGACAGCTTCTGGTCGTGGGTGGAGGCAGTTCAAACGCACGGCCAGAGGTTGCAAACTAGTGAGAACTCTTTCGCCCGCGCCGTCGATCCGATGACAGGAAGAGTTCCGTAGTGCCTGGAGGCTGCTTATGCTGGCAAAAGTCATTTGCCGCTTTGGCGCGCGGCGAGGGCGGATGCCGTGGCCCCCTTATTGAGGTAATCTCGTACCTGCGCCAAGATAAGTTCAGCATTCACGCTAGAAGAGTTCAGCAAGGCTGAATCCCTGTGTTTGGCCGCAGCGACCTGCATGCTTCCGGTGCCGACTCCGAGAAACAACCAGAAAACGATTGCCCCCACCGGCCCTTCCAGAACCACGCCAAAAACGGCGGCCACAAGAATGGCCCAAGCTCCACACCAGAAACTGAGATCAGCCAAAGGCAACACCCCTGCTTTCACTGCTATGGCGGCGCGGATCCCATCCTTTATGATCTGTAGCGTGATGAGCAGAAACAAGCCCACGCCCAGTATACCCATCCGCCCATAAAGTGTGACATAGAAGTTGTGCGCAGATCTTAAGCCCTGCCATTCTCCAAGACGGTAAAGATCCTCGTAACGCGCGAGAAAATCATAGCCGAAGCCTCGCCCAAAAACCGGCGACACCGCGGTGGTTTCGTCAAAGAAGGACTGCCATAAAGTGCGGCGAAAGTTATTGTTTTCCGCCTTGAGCTGCCCAAAATCCGTGTCTGGGACCAAGGTGCCGGTTACGTCTACCATCGACTCTATCTTTTCGATGAACACTTTCGGATCGTTCGTGTTTGAGTTACCGAAGGCATAACCGGTCCCCGCCAAAGCGGTTAATCCGAGCACAATCGCGATCAGCGGGTAAGCAAAGAACTTTTTCTCGGATGCGAACAAGAAAAGAATGCTTCCAACCGCCAAACCCGCTAGCGAGGCGCGGGTTAAACCACTCACAATGAGAACAAGATAGAGAAAGATCAAAGCGATACGCAATCCCTTGATCGGGTAAATCTTTGGCCGGGTGTAAAGGACAAACGCCGCGAGCGCCTCGAAAGTTGTCAGCAGATCATCCTTCGGAAAGAACAGGGATAAGGCTCCCGAAAAAAGGAGCTCCTGATCAAAGCGCGCGATCAGCGCGATCGGCACCAGCAAGATGAAGCTGAACCTGAGACAGCTCTCTAGAATACGCTTCGAATCACTACGCAATGCCAACTCGCGGCCGATAAAGAAGTAGAGACTGTAATAAACCATCGCCGAGTCGCGCAAGGCATCCATCTTGTAGGTCGAGAAATCCATGCTCAACCGCACTACGCCCAAGGCAATGTAGATCAGAATGAGGCTTGAAAGCGTCCCACTTAAATCAGGTGTTTCCCGCGACAAAAGATAGCGAATGAGCATTGCCGCGAGCACCAGTGCGAGACAGACTTCACCCGGATAAAGGGGCTTCACGAGGGTTAGCTCGGCAAAGCCGCGGTTCCCCACCAGGTAGCCCACTAAAAGACAATTGATAACGGCAGCCTCAAACCTCGTGCTCTTGAGAAAGATGGCGGAAAAAATCAGCCCGATCAAAATCGCGCCCAAAGCAAGTGCCGTGACGAGCGTATCGTCCGAGAACGCATCGGCCGCGATCCAAAACATCAAAGCGAAGGCCGGCAGCAGCACCAGGTAGTTTTTGATCCGGTTGTCTACAAGAATCGTCTGATGCATGGCTGAAAATGGCAGAACGGTCCGGGCACGGTCCCTGCAACGGCTTGGTTGCTCCAGTAGTCTATCGCCCTTCGACGCCCGATCATACGTGGTGAAGGCGTCCTCCGCAAGAACTCGCGCTCTCCGCTCCCCGCCGCCCGGGCGCGCCTCGGTGGGGTGCTGCCGGCCAGCACGGGGGAATCGGGATATCTACCTGAGCCTGCCGCGATGATCGAGGGTCCCTCGATCAACCCCTTCTACGTACTGTCTTTGGCTGCCTGGCGGTACGCCGCGAGCTGTTGCGTCTCGAAGCGCTCCCAACTAAATTCTCGCGACCGGATCAAAGCACGCTCGCTTTGCTGGCGCCGAAGCTTTTCATCGCCATACAAGGCCAGCATATTCGCACAGACCTGATCCAGATCGGTACAGGCGACCAGCGTGCCGCCGTCACCTACCACCTCCGGTAACGACGAGTTGTCCGACGCGATGACCGGCACTCCACACTGCATGGCTTCGAGTACCGGCAAACCGAAACCCTCGTAAAACGAGAGATACAGGAATGCCATCGCTCCGGAATAAAGCGCGGCTAGGTCGTCATCGGGTACAAAGCCGGAAAAGATCACTCGTTGACTAAGGGCTTCGCCTTCAGCAGCCAGGGCTTGGAAAATCGAATGGATGTCGTGACGTACGCTGCCGCCGACCAGGACCAGCCGGGACGGTCGCGCCGGATCATCGCGCACGAACGCCGCATAGGCGCGAATGATCGATTCGAAGTTCTTTCGCGGCTCCAGCGTGGACACACTCAAGAAGTACGGCGTATCGTCCGGAATTTGGTAGCGCCGGCGCACATCTTGGATCTTGGCGGTATCGGTCTCGGTATAGAAAAAACTTTCCGCGGCCAGGGGGGTAACCAACACCCGTGCAGGATCACACGCCGGGTAATGCTCCAGCAGGTCGCGGCGCGTGGATTCGGAGATGCACAGCACCCAATCGCCTGCGGCCAGGCTTCCGAGCGAAGCTCGCATCTGGCGCCGGGCACTGCCCGGGAAGAACTCCGGTCGTACAATAGGAATGAGGTCGTAGACGGTCAGGAAGCGGCTTAGCTTTCGAGCTCGGCGCGTCCATCCCGGCAGGATGCCTCCGGGTGAGTGATATACGTTTAACCCGTCCGCGGCCGCGGCTTCGACACCTCCCAGCAGGAAGCGGGTACCCGCCCAGCAAATCCGACCGCTCGCCAGCCAGCGCCAAGGGCGATCGATGTAGTGTTCGGAAAAAAAGCGCTCCGCTTCGGTCACGAGTTCGGCCATCGCCCGGCTTTTTAGGAAGGGCTGCGCAAAGCGCGCGGGATTGGCGCGTGCGATGGGAGCGAGCTGATTTCGGAAGTAGCGCCGGGCAGCCGCCCGATTTTGCCGGGCGTGGAACCAAGGCTCGATGTCTGGAGCGGCGGCGAGCGCGCGCGCGTAGTGCTCAATGACGCGGAAGATCCCGAGGGTACCGCGTTGGTGCGGGTTGGCGGCAGCACCGAGCACTGAGGCGTCGAAGAGTACCTTCATGTGGCCTCTGGTGGATACCAACGGCGCTTGGGTAGCTAAGCGCTGTGTCAGGACTGCCCCGGACAAAGTCCGCTGCCCCCTTTCGAGCGTTGCGGACTACCAGTCGGCGTTAACGCCGGATTACCCGAGAGCCTGCAGTTGAAACGCGTAGGTTCCCATCCCCGAAAGCCCGCAGAGGCTTCTGCGGACCGGAAGCAAACGCCGACGGCCAGTAGTTGACCAGCTTTGTATTCATCGCAATCGTCGCCGCAGCGCCAAAGAACGTCCAGATCTGGATGTTGGTCGGGTTGCTGCTGAAATTACCGCCTTCTGCGAAACCGAGGATGAGGTTAGGGGAGGTGGCGGCAAGTAGGAAAGTGACCGTCTTCTGATCTTCAGGATCCGCAATGCGCAGAACAACATAGTGCATAAAGGTGAGCGTTCCCACCACGGTGGCAAGCACTACGACCAGGCCCACGACACCGTAAGAAATAATGATCCGGGTAAAGATATCGTGGTTGACAATCTTCTCGCGTATACCAAACCAACTGTAGATCGTCGGATCCTTCAGGAGAGTCCAACTATTGAGGCGGTCGGAGAAAGTGCCCACGTTGAGCACTTTATCTGCCCAGTCACCCGGCAACTGGATGGCACTATTGATATCGCTCAAGTGATCGAGCAAGTATTCTGCGGAGGCGATGCCCAACAACAGTAAGCCAATGGTTCCCGCGTAAGCCAAGACCGTACGGCCCTTGCTCCGGAAACAGTAATAACATCCCAGCACGATAAACGGGAATAATAGCGCGGTGCGCTGCAGCGAGGTAACCAATCCCCAAGCCAGGATCAGCGTTCCTACAGCGTTCATCACCCGGTTTCTTCGCTGCTGCCACAGCAGCCAAATCCCATAGACCGTGTAGGGGGCAATCACGCCATAGTTCATCGCGCCCGAGGCAAAGCCGAACGGTCGCGGCTCCGCAAATTTCAGCATGTGGTCGCTGGCAACCGCCGATAACCCGGTTTCCGCGTAAAACCACTCGAGTTGCAGGAAACCGGTGTAATACTGCTTAATTCCCCAGATCGCCCAGATAACCGCGAGCCAAAACTGGACTTTCAGCAGCTTCTGTAACTGCTCCCGATCACCCAAAAATATCGTCATAGGTATCAGGAGGCAAATGGGAACTGCCGTGTCGAAGGCATCTTCTCCCGCCTTCGAGAAACCGTTAGCTCCCTGCGACGCGAAGAAAATGGCGACGCTTAACAACCCGGAAGCACCTAACACCACCCAGTGCAGTGTGGTGATCTTAAATCGTCGCAACGCAATGCCTTGGATGAGAGTCCCGGCGATGGTCGCCACGATGGCCAGCATGGTGACCACGAGCACATCGATGATCGTACTGGTAGTGGCTGACCCGTAGTAGACCGCCACTTTTTTTACGAAATCTACCGAGAACGCTTCGACCGAAATGATGTAAAGGCCCGCCGTGGGCCGCATGAGAGCCCAGAGCGCCAGAAAGATGCCGGCCGCGCGCACCGTGGCAGAAATGCCTCCGTTTTCGTTCTCTAAAATCCTGGGGAGCAACCAGACGGTGCCGAGCAAAATTCCAAACTGAACCGCGAAGAGAATGAACTGCTGGCTGGGCATCGCGCGCGTGCTTTGCTCGGCGTTCGTCATCCTGATCGCAGCCTTTACCAACGGCCCTTTGGTGTCAATCAGATTCTCGGGAGCCCGGGCCTGCCGCCGGGCGCTCCAAACCAGGGCGCCGTTTGCCAGCATTATAGGCCCCTTAGCCGTCAGCCGTTACGTCTGTTTGGCACACGGCGAAGAGTGAAACGCGCGCCCGGTTCTTCCAGGAGACGACGCTGCTGGCCCAAGCCAAGGCTGCGGACATGCTTTGTCCCAGCCTTAGAAGTTGCCAAACTTTCGCCGCAGCTTTCTGATCCTGAAGCCAAGCACTCCTCGAAGTTTCTTGTTTGCTCCCAGGGACACGTTGACCAACGCTGCCAGGCGCGACAGGCGTGCGGAGCCAAATGGATCCGGTTCGGCTGGTTGTCCGCGGCTGTCGCTGATCCGCCGGTAGAGAGCGCGAATCGGGTGCGGAATGGCACGGCCATCACGGAATGTCCCGTACGTGTAGGGCCAGCCGCTAGTTTGTGCATACCCTCGAGACAAGAGCTGTTGCCGGTAATCGGCGAAAAGCGGTTGGAGATCCGGGCGATCTTGCAAGGAGTAACGGCTCAAGAAACCCGACAATACTCCCGGGACTTGAAGCTTATAGTTACTGAAGTGGTAGAAATAAAGCGGCCCATCGTTGCAGAACCACCTTTGGTTCTCGTCTTGATGAAAATGCCGGCTATGTAAGTTCCAGTAAGCGGCATTGTAGCCAACGTCCTTTTCGATGAAAAAGCCCACAAACAAAGTAATGGCTAGATCAAGGAAACGCTGGTCCACGAAATAGCCCTGGCGGTGCGCGATGAGACAATGATTGGTTAGCTTGTGCTGCCACCAGCGTAGGAA
>CAXUFU010000045.1:0-1580 GCA_964250275.1 uncultured Chthoniobacterales bacterium
ACCTCTTGCTCGGCCACGTCGATGTTGAGCGAGAGAGCGAATTGCAGCGTGATAACGGAGCTCCCATCGGAGCTGGTCGAAGTCATCTGCTGCAAACCTGGGACCTGCCCGAACTGGCGCTCGAGCGGCGCCGTGACCGAGGACGCCATCACCTCTGGACTCGCCCCCGGATAGAAGGTGACGATCTGCATCGTCGGGTAGTCCACCTCCGGCAAGGCGGAGATCGGCAGTTGCTGGTAGCCGACGAGGCCGACGAGCAGAATCGCCGCCATCAACAGCGTCGTCGCTACAGGCCGCAGGATAAAGGTCCGGGAAGGACTCATGAAGTTCTCGTCCGGGGCAAGAAGTGGCGGTGCGCTCTAGAAGCGGGCACGCGCTGGGTGACGATCGGCGGTCATGTGCGCGGCAGCACCGGGAAACTTACCGCCCCGCCGGCGCGGGACTGGGGGAGCCGTGCCGATGCCCGGAACGCGCCCCCGCGCCGCCACTCTGACCCGCGTCAACCGCTTGTTGGGAACCGTGAGATTCTTTCGAGTTGGCTCCCGGCGGTCCAGTGGGCGTGATGAGGATTTTGCTGCCGTTTTGCAGCTTGTCGACGCCGTCGGTCACGACGACATCTCCCGGCGAGATGCCGCTTTGGATCTCGGCCACGGTACCGTCAAAGGCCGTGGTGCCAACGCTGACGTCACGCATGTTGGCGGTGTTATTCCTGGTGTCGACGACATAGATAAACGTGCCCTGGTTCCCGTGCTGGATCGCGGGCACCGGCACCAGCGTCACGTCTTTTTTCGTGTCGACGAGCAAGAGGACATTGACGAACTGATTAGGGAAAAGCGCGTTATCGGTGTTCGGGAAGCTCGCTTTGAGTTTCAGAGTGCCGGTCGACGGATCGATCTCGTTATCGACCGTGAGCAACTGGCCCGTGGCGAGCTTGTCCGTGAACCCTCCCCGGTCGTACGCATCCACCGCCAAGGTCTGGCCTTCATGGAGCTTGGTCAGCACGGGCTGGATGCTGTCTTCCGGGATGGTGAAGATGACGGTGATAGGCTGAATCTGGGCGATAACCACCAGCCCGGTGGTCGAGGTAGACTGGACGTAATTGCCCGGATCAACCAGCCGCAGGCCGACCCGGCCGCTGATCGGCGCGGTGATATTGCAGTAGGTGATGTTCAGCTTGGTGGCATCGATCTGCGCCTGGTCGCTGTCGACGGTTCCCTGGTCCTGCTTGACGAGCGAGACCTGCGTCGCCAGCGTTTGTTCGGGGATCGAGTTCTGCTTCCAGAGCGTCTGGTAGCGCTGTAAATCGATGTTGGCATTGTCGAGCAAAGCCACGTCATGTTCCTTCTGCGCCACGTACTGCGCGAGCTGGGCGTCGTAAGGCCGGCTATCGATCTGCAGCAGCAGATCGCCTTCCTTGACCATCTGCCCTTCCGTGAAGAGCACCTTCATCAACTGGCCGCTGACGCGGCTCTGGACGGTATCGGTGTACTGAGGAGTCACCGCACCCAGGCCGGACAGGTAAACGCCGATATCGCCTTTGACGGCTTTGCCCGTGACGACCCGGACTTTGTCTCCAAAGC
>CAXUFU010000045.1:1642-11305 GCA_964250275.1 uncultured Chthoniobacterales bacterium
GCGCCACCACTATAACCACGGCCCAGCGCCGCCCGCTGGATCCGCCCTTGCTGCCGGGAGGCCGGGAAGGTGTTCCGGGCGCACCTCTGCTCGGCGATGTCTTAGGCTCCGGACGAGCGGGAGTTTCTTCAACCACTTGCTGTGCCATAGATTTTGCGGCCGGCCACGAGGCGAACTGCTCTCAACGGCGGCAAAATTCAACTCTCCAGGCCGACAGTCAATCGATAATCTTCACCCGGCCCGCGCAAGGCCGGCCCGCCTTTCACAGCGGATGCCCCGTGCCCAACAGGCCAGTGGAGCCCTCGCCACGGCGCGGAGCGCCCGGCGGGAGGCACCGCTTTTGTCCGTTTACCGGGTGAAATAGCGCATTCAAAGATTAACACTCGGCAGCGCAACCAGCCGCCGCGCAGCGAAGACAAGTCACCAGCGGCCGGCTAAAAACGCCGCGCCGGTTTCCCGCGCCATGATTTCCCAACGCACCTCCGGCCTGAACGCGATCCTGGCCTTGTGCCAGCTCGTGCTGAGCCTGGGCTTGTTCTGGACGGAAGCGATCCTGCTGCTGATCGTCTTTGGCAAGGGGCTGCTCGACTGGGACTATTACGCGCTGTATGCGGCCGTGATTTTGCTCGGACTCGTGCTCGAGATGCTCAGCGGCCGGCGCTGGGAAAGCGGCACCGCGCACCACGACTTCATCTCTTCGCAAAAGATGGCCGCGCGCCAGATCCTCTTCAGTGGCGGCCTGTTGCTCATCTACCTCTTCGCCACCAAGGACGCGGTCATCTCCCGCGTCTTCGTCGCTAGCTTTCTGCCCTCGCTCTACGTCATGTTGCTGCTGACCAACCGGTTTCTGCCCGGGGTGCTCGGCTGCATGCTCTACCATGAGGGACGCTGGGAAAAAACGCTGCTCGTCGGCCGTGTCCGGCGGGCGGAAACGCTCAAGTCCTGGCTGGAACGGAAAACCAACGTCGGCTTCCGTGTGGTGGGCATTCTGTGCGACGACGATCCGTGGGGCATCGAGCCGTGCTCGTTCTCGCGGCTGGGCGGCACGCACGAGATCGTCGACGTGGTCAGAGACTACGGGGTCACGCAGGTAATCCACACCGAGATGCCGGCCACACCGGACGAGCAGCACTTCATCATGGAAGCCTGCGATCAGCTCGGGGTCCGTTTGCTCGTGGTCTCGAACCTGCCCGAGCGCTGGGGCAGGCCGATGACTTTTATCGATGACGATGGCCAGCGCTTCATCGGCCTGCGCGAGGATGCGCTGGAGAATCCGCTCAATCAACTGATCAAGCGCTCGCTCGATATCGCCATCTCGCTGCCGGTGATCGCCCTCGTCCTGCCGGTAACCACGGCGGTGGTGTGGTTTTGCCAGCGCCGCCAATCGCCCGGTCCCGTGTTTTTTCGCCAGAAACGCGCCGGACTGCAAAACCGCGAATTTGAGATTCTCAAATACCGGACGATGCACGTGACCGGCGGGTTGGAAGCCAAGCAGGCCACCAAGAACGACGACCGCATTTACCCGGCCGGACGCATTTTCCGCAAGCTCTCGATCGATGAATTGCCGCAGTTCCTCAACGTGTTCTTTGGCCACATGAGCGTGGTCGGCCCTCGTCCCCATCTGCTCCAGCACAATGAGCTCTTCGCCCGCAAGCTCATCCATTATCAGGTCCGCACCTTTGTGAAGCCGGGCATCACGGGCCTGGCGCAGGTGCGCGGCCTGCGCGGCGAAGCGCACACGGCGGAGGATATTGCCCGGCGCATCGCCGCCGATATCGAGTACCTGGAGAATTGGCGCCCGGCGCTGGACATCAGCATCATTTTGCAGACGGTCTTCCAGGTCTTGCGCCCGCCGAAGACCGCCTACTGAGGCACCGCCACCTCCAGGCTGGCGTCAGGCTGGCGTGTCTCCTGCTTGAAAACGCACCTCTGGGGGTTTTGCTTGCCGCTCTGGCCGCGAGCAGAACATGCTCGGGCTCGGATGCGGAAATCGAGACTCGTGAACCTGGGTGCTGGCGCATCATGAAAATCCTCTTGCTTGCCCATTCCTGTCAGTTGCGCAATGAAGGCCAGCAGCGAGCCTCCCAGCTCGGCCGGCTCCCGGGCATCGAGCTGCGGGTCATCACCCCGGAGTGGTGGAATGAGTATGGCAAGTGGCGCCGGGCGGAACCGTCGGCGGATCCCGCCTACACCTTGCAAATCGAGAAAGTCCGGCTGCCGTGGTCGGGGCCGGGGCAATGGTACTTCCATTACTACCCGCGGCTGCGCCAGATTTTGCAGACCTTCCAGCCGGATGTGATCGACATCTGGGAGGAGGCCTGGGGTTTCGTCAGCGTGCATGCCTGTTGGCTGCGCCAGCGGGTGTTGCCTGCGGCCAAGATCGTCTGCGAGACCGAAGCGAACATCGCGCGCACCCACCCCTTCCCCTTCCGGCAATTCCGCACCTACACGTTGCGCCACGCGGACTACGCCGTGGCCCGGCAAACCGAGGGCGTCGGCGTCCTCCGCGCGAAGGGTTACAACGGCCCGGTCGAGGTCATCGGCAACGCGGTGGACGCGGATTTGTTCCGGCCGCTGGACCGCGCCGCCTGCAAGGCGGCGCTGGGTTTGAAGGGCTTCGTCATCGGCTATGTCGGACGATTGTTCCCGGGCAAAGGTTTGTTGGACATCCTGGAGGCGCTGCCGCAGGTGCCGGAGGATGTCACGTTGATCTTCGTCGGGAGCGGCGAAGTGCGGGCCCCGCTCGAAGCCCGCGCGGCGGAGTTGGAGATGACGGAGCGCATCCGGTTTTTTCCGCCTCGCCCCTGGACGGAGCTCCCGGAAGTAATGAACGCCATGGACGCGCTCCTGCTCGTCTCCCGGACCACGCGCACCTGGAAAGAGCAGTTTGGCCGCGTCATCATCGAAGCGCACGCTTGCGAGACACCGGTGATCGGCTCCGATTCCGGGGCCATCCCGGAAGTGATCGAGCGCGGCGGCCTGACAGTGCGCGAGGGCAACTCGGGCGACATCGCCGCTGCCATCCGCCAGTTGCACGATCACCCGGCGCAAGCCCGGGAAATGGGCCGCCTCGGCCGCCAACAGGTGCTCGACAAATACACCTGGAAACGGGTGGCCGAACGCATGCGCGACATTTACGTCAAAGTGACGGAGCCCGCCGGCGCGCCCGATCCGGTCCGTTCGCCGTCATGAGCGCGCCGCCCTGCCGCGTGCTGTACCTGAACCACGGCGCCAAACCCAGTGGCGCGGAGTTCGCGTTGTACCGCATGCTGGGAGCCATCGACCGGCAGCGGGTCGAGCCCGTCATCGTTTTCGGCGAGGAAGGCCCGGCCGCGGACCTCATGCGGGAGATCGGCGTCCAGACCGAGATCGTGCCGCTGACGGGCAAGGTGCGGGAGGTGCGCAAGGACACGCTCAGCCCGGGGGCATTCATGCACCTGGGGCGCCTGGTCTCCTTCGCGGGTTACGCCGCGAAGATCGCGCGGGTCGCCCGGCAGCAACGCGCGCAGATCATCCATACCAACACCATCAAAGCGCATCTTTACGGCGCGCTCGCGGGTCGCCTGGCCGGCCTGCCCGTCGTCTGGCACGTCCGCGATTACGTCAACGAACCCTACTTCCCGCGGGCGGCCGTGCAGGTCGTGCGCGCCCTGGCCCGGTACGCGCCCAAGCGCATCATCGGCGTCTCGCGCGGGGTGGTCGAGCAACTTCATTTGGCGCCCACGGACACCCGCGCCACCGTCATTCTCGATGGTTTGACCGACCGGGAACTCGCTGCTGCGATCAACGACCGGCCCGCCATGACGCGCGGCACGGCCGCCCGCATCGGGATGGTCGGCCGCGTGGCGAGTTGGAAAGGCCAGCACGTGTTTATCGAAGCCGCGGCGCAGGTTTTGGCGGCGGGCTACGACGCGGAGTTCATCGTCATCGGCACGGCTCTGTTCGGCGAGGAAGAGTACGAAGCGGGGCTGCACCGGCAGGCGGAGCGCCTCGGTCTCGGGGAGCGGGTGAAATTTCTCGGCTTCAAGAAGGACGTGGTCGGCGAACTGCGCCAGCTCGACGTTCTGGTGCATGCTTCGACCACGGCCGAGCCGTTCGGCCAGGTCATCGTCGAGGGCATGGCCGTCGGCTTGCCGGTGGTTGCCAGCCGGGGCGGCGGCGCGCTGGAAATCATCACGCCAGGGGAAAACGGGCTGTTGAGCGTCATGGGGGATCCGGCCGGACTGGCGGCGGCGCTCCGCTCGTTGCTGGAAGATCCCGCCAACGCCAAGCGGTTGGGCCGCAACGGGTACGAACACGTCCGGCAAAATTTCCAGGCCCGCCAGGGCGCCCGCCGCGTGGTGGACGTTTACGAGTCCATCCTGGGCGACGGGCGGCGTTGACTTCCGGCCGCGGACCGGCTTTTATGCGCTCGGGCCGGGGGCGCCGCGCCGACCGCGCTCATCACCGTCGCCATGGGGAACAAACTGGTTTTGTTCGTGTTAGGAACCCGGCCCGAGGCCATCAAGCTCGGTCCGGTCATCCGCGCGTTTCAAAACGAGCCAGCGTTCGAAACGCGCTTGTGCAGCACCGCGCAACACCGCGAGTTGCTGCACCCGTTTCTGGAGTTTTTCCAGCTCCAGCCGGATTACGATCTCGATCTGATGTTGCCGGGCCAGTCGCTGGCCGCCCTGACGGGCCGGGGCGTCGTCGCGTGCGCGGAGGTGTTCGAACGCGTGCAGCCGGACCTGGTCTTCGTGCAAGGCGATACGAGCGGCGCCCTAGCGGCCGCCCTGGCGGCGAGCCTGGGTAAAATAGCCGTCGCCCACGTCGAAGCGGGCTTGCGCAGCCACCGCCAGGACGCACCCTACCCGGAGGAAATCAACCGGGTGCTGATCGGCCACGTGGCCAAGCTCCACTTCGCGCCGGGCGAGATCGCCGCGGAAAATCTGCGGCGCGAGGGCATCACGGCCGGCGTGCACGTGGTCGGCAATACCGTTGTCGATGCGCTGAAACTGGCCTTGCTCCGCATGGCGCAAAAGGGTGCCCCCGAAAGCCTGGGCAAGTTTTCCGCTCCCGGCCGGCAGCGCAAGATTTTGCTGGTGACGCTGCATCGCCGGGAAAGTTTCGGGCAACCGTTACAGGAGATTGCCGAAGCGGTCCGCCGGATTGCCGAGGCCTGCCCGGAAGTCGAAATCTTCCTGCCGGTGCACCTCAACCCCAACGTCCACGGGCTCATGCACAAGATGCTGGGCGGCCTGCGCAACGTCTGCTTGCTCGCCCCGTTGCCGTACCCGGATTTCATTTGGCTGCTGGCGCATGCTTCGCTCGTGCTCAGCGATTCGGGCGGCGTGCTCGAGGAAGCGGAAACGCTCGGCCTGCCTGTGCTCGTCGCCCGCGAGGTGACCGAACGGCTCGAGGCGTTGACCGCCGGCAACGCCCGGTTGGTCGGCTTCGATGCCGACCGGATCTTCGCGGAAGCACGCGCGTTGCTCGATGCCGCCCCCGCCGCCCCGGTCGATCCCCACCGGCAGTTGCGCTCCACGTTTGGCGATGGATATTCGGCTGCTCGCATTGCGCGCCTCACCCAGGAATATCTGTTGGAGCCGGAGGGACTTCACGCGCCTCGAGACAGCTCCAGACCGGGTTGAGGCGCCCGTGGTATGGTGAAACATTGCTGCTTCCGTTTCGATGCGGACACGCATGCCTGCGTGTCGCTTGGCCTGCCCCGGTTGGTGGCCCTGGGCGACGAGTTGGGGGTGAGATTTACGTTTTTCGTCAATATGGGACGCGCTTTCGACCCGCGCATCACGCTCGCCAAGGCGATCGCGCGCCGCCGCACGGGCGGGCGGCGCCAGGCGCTGCCGGTGCTGGGCAAGCTCGGTTGGCGGGCTGCCTTGACCGCCGCCGTGCTCAACCCGCGGGCGGGCTACTCTGACCCGGAGGCTTTGCGCGCGGCGGCGCGTGCCGGCCACGAGATCGGGCTGCACGGTGGCCGCAACCATGCCCGCTGGGAACGCTTTGCGCACACCTGGAACGAGGACCGGTTGCAGCGCGAAATCCGCACCGGTTTGCGCTGGATGGAGGAGTGCGGGCTGCCTGCGCCCTGCGCGTTTGCGTCGCCGGCCTGGAACAGCCCGCCCGCGTTGCGCCCGGTCTTGTCCGCGCACGGCATCCGCATCCTGGCCGATACCTACGATGGTGCTGCACAGGACATCGCCGCCCTCGGCCCGCTGCTGGCCGTGCCGACGAATATCGTTGCCGCCGTCGGCTCAGCCGGCTACCTGGAAGCGGCACGGCTGCTCCAGTGGACCAAACCGCGAATCATCGATGATTTTCGCGCGCAACTGCGGCGGCAGCCGAAATTGGCCGTGGTCTACGATCATCCATTTTTTTCCGGCGTCCACGCGCTCGAAGAAATCGCCGCGCTTGTCCGGGTGGCCCGCGAGGAAGGCTTTCAGATCAGCAGCCTGAGTGCTGCGGCCCAGTCACTGGCCGCCGATCACGGCGCCCGCGGCCAGTCGAAGACGCCTGCGGCATGCGCGTTGTGCATTTAACGCAGTCGACCACCGCCGAGGTCACCGGCGGATTGGAACACCACATCGCCTATCTGGCGCAGGCGCTCCGGCGGCTCGGCCATGAGGTGATCGTGGTCAGTACGACGACCCTGACGAAAACCGCTCTCCCTGGAACCGAGGCGGCGCAGGCTGGCTCCCCCGCCAAACCGGATTTTTTGCCCGCCGCCTTCCGCCATCAGCTCGACGTTTGGCGGGAAACCTCCGCGATGTTCAGCCGGCGCCTGTTCAAGCTGCGCTACGCGGAGCAAGTTGCCCGGCACATCGCCAGCTTGGAGCCTGATCTGGTGCACCAGCACTCTTACGTCGGCGAGCTGGGCGTTTGCCTGCGGATTTCCCGCCATTATCCGCTGGTGTTTACCAACCACACCGGCGCTTACCTGCATCTGGATCGGTGGGCGCCCACCCGCCTGGCGCAGAGGCAGCTCATGAAACGCTTTGCCGCCGTCATCGGGCCCAGCCGCGAGTTGTTGCCCCGCACCAAGAACAGCAGCTACGTGCCCAACGGCGTCGATACCGAGACGTTTTTTCCGCTGCCGGCCGAAGCGCGCGAGCGTCTGAAGATCAAGCATGGCTGCGCCGGCAAACGCGTCTTCCTGTGCCCCCGCCGCTGGGCGCCGACCAAAGGCGTCTTTTATTTGGCAAAGGCCCTGCGGCTGCTTTCCGCGGCCACTCGCCAGGGCAGCATTTTTCTCTTTGCCGGCAACGATACGCCCGGCTACGGGCGGTACCAGCAGAACGTCCGCCAGGCGTTGGCGCCCTCCGGCTGCGAAGTCCGCATCCTCGGGAACCTGCCCCACGCAGAATTGGCGGAACTGATGAATATCGCCGAGGCCTGCATCATTCCGTCCATCATGGAGGCCACCAGTTTGGCCTGCCTGGAAGCGATGGCTTGCGCCACCCCGACGCTCGGGACCCGCACCGGCGGTTTGCTCGAGTTGATTCGGGACGGGGAAAACGGCTGGCTCGTGCCGATGCGCGACGAAAAAGCGCTGGCTGCCGGGATCGACGCTATCTTTTCGGCCGACCCGCCGGCCATGCGCACCATCCGGCAAAATGCGCTCGAGACCATTCGCCAGAAGTACACCTGGGACATCGTGGCCGGCGAAACCGAGAAGATCTACGAAGCCTCGCTCGCGCAATGGAGGCGGCGGCCGGGCAAGCGGCTCGGGGCAGCCGCCGGCGCCTGAGCTGCCTCACGGCCGAAGCGCGCCCTGGCACCAAAAGCGTGCCGCGGGTCTGGCGGGTCGGGCACGCTGGCCAGACAGTCAGGGACCGGGGCGGAGACCCATCCTACCGAAACCGGACGCCGGGAGGGCTCTGTGGGCCACAAATCCAGTTGACAAGGCGGCGCTTTTTTCTAGCCTTGCCGGCTAAGTTCCCGGGATGGTTCACCGCCTTGAGCTCACCACATTGAATCAGAAGGGTCAATCCCCCACCCGATGCTCCGCGGCAAATATCCCCCGCCAAAAAAAGTTGCTATCGTGCACGATTGGCTGCCGGTCTTCGGAGGGGCGGAGCGGGTTCTAGAGCAAATCATCGCGGTTTTTCCGCAGGCGGACCTTTTCAGCATGGTGGACTTGCTGCCACCGGAGAATCGTGGGTTTCTCGGCGGCCGGCCCGTGACCACTTCGTTCATGCGGAACTTGCCCCTGTGGATGCGCAAGCGCTACCGGGCCTTCCTGCCGTTGATGCCGGTGGCGATCGAGCAGTTCGATCTGGCCGCGTATGACCTGGTAATTTCGAGCAGCTATGCCGTCGCCAAGGGTGTGCTCACCGGTCCGAACCAACTGCACATCTGCTACTGCCACTCGCCCATGCGCTACGCGTGGGATCTCCAGCACCAGTACCTGCGGGAGTCCAGGATCGAGTCCAGCATCAAAGGGCTGATGGCGCGCATCTTCCTGCACCAACTGCGCCTCTGGGACGTTACCAGCCAACTGCGCGTCGACCATTTCCTGACCAACTCGCATTTCGTGCGCCGGCGCGTCATGAAAATCTACCGGCGCGAGGCCAAGGTCATCTACCCGCCGGTCGACACCGAACACTACAAATGCTGTCCGCCAAAGGGGAACTACTACTTGACGGCTTCGCGCATGGTTCCCTACAAGATGGTCGGGTTGATCGTGGCGGCGTTCGCCAAGATGCCCGAACGGGAATTGCGGGTCATCGGTGACGGCCCGGAGTATGAGATGATCCGTAAGATGGCGCCGAGCAACGTCACCATGCTGGGTTTCATGAGCAACGAGGACTTGAAAACGCAGATGGGCGGCGCGAAGGCGTTTCTTTTCGCCGCCGAAGAGGATTTCGGCATCGTCATGGTTGAGGCGCAGGCTTGCGGAACGCCAGTCATCGCGTTCGGCCGGGGCGGCGCCCTGGAAACCGTCGTGCCGGGAGTGACGGGGTTATTTTTCCACGAACAAACGACCGCAGCCGTTTGCGCGAGTGTCGAAGAGTTTGAGGCGACGCAGGAAAACTTCCGCCCGGAAGCCATCCGCAAAAATGCGGAACGTTTTTCACAGGCGGCCTTCCGGGAACAGTTCGACCGGCAGGTCATGCATTGGTGGGATGAATTTGTGGAGGATTCCACCCGCTCCTACTCGTAGGCATAGTGGGTGCTACTTCGTATCGCACACCCCTTTAACCTTATGAGCAAACTTCTTGTGACGGCGGCCATCTACCTCTACTTCGTGCTGATCGGCAACCGGTGTTTCCCGAAATGTTTTTAGGCCAGACGCCCGGGCGGAGCGCTCAGCAGAAGCTCGCGGCCACCCGCGCAGCGGCCGTTGGCGAATGTCCCGCGGCCCCGGCTCGACGGCGGCGCGCGCCGGCGACATGAGTCTGGAGCGGGTTTCTCTGGGCGAGCGGCGATCCGGAAAAAAGATGTATTCAGAACCTCCCTTGGGATGTTACGATCCGCCGCCAAAAGGTCTGCCATTCCGGGCCTGAACACTCTAGCATCCGTGAAGCCGCGCTCCATTCATCTTAACGGCCTACCTCGGGGTTTTGCGGGCGCCAGGCGACGTTCCCGCTCGCTCCTTCACCCTCGCTCACTCGCGCTGGTTTTGCTTCTGGCGACCGGCCGCTTCGGGATCGCCCAACAGGAAAC
>CAXUFU010000046.1:0-6359 GCA_964250275.1 uncultured Chthoniobacterales bacterium
CGCTCGCGCAAGCGCGCTTCCGCCAGCGAGAAGCGGCCGCCCTGCTGGGGCTGACGTACGACCAATTCCGCGGCCTCTACAGGAAGTTCCCCGCGGCAGCAACGGCGGCCCCGGAGAAAGCGCCCGAATAACGTTTTTCTGAGGTAGGGATGGGTCTCCGACCCGGTCCCTTGCTGTCTGGCCAGCATACCGGCACGATTACATTGCCGTCACCGCGCCCGAGGTCGTGCTGCCGAGCCCACGCAAAAAGGGAATGACAGGTAGAGCGGGGCGGCCGCTCCCTATCCGACCTCGGATAGCTATAGCCGCCGACCGGCAGCCACCAAGGTTCGGTACAATCCTAGATCGGACCCGCGCAGCGGGGCAAGCAGAATTGGCACGCCCGGACGAGCCATGCTCGAGACGCTCGTTGTTCAACTTCCTCCGCAAACCCGCTCTTTCCGGCGCGCTTTCGACTCCGGCATTGTCACCAATCTGACCTCTCGCGCTGAAAAGGGTCGCGCCGTACCACCGTGACGTTTGCCCGACAGCAAGGGACCGGCTCGGGAGAGCCATCCCTATCTTTGTGACGAAAAAACTGCAAAGCCCGTTCCCAGCGGCCAGCCGTCCTGATATAGTCGCTCTTTATGGCTAAAGTCGTACTCGGACGGGGGTTGGGCGCTTTGATTCAGCCGCGCACGCCCCCGGCCGGGAACGACGCGGCGGCCGTCGTGCAGCCTGAGCTCGCGCCGGGCGAGGCCATCCAGCAAATCGCGCTTGATGAGATCCGCAGCAGCCCTTTCCAGCCGCGCAAGGAGTTCAAGCCAGAGACGCTCAATGAGCTGATCGAGTCCATCCGCGAGCGCGGCATCATCCAGCCGTTGATCGTCCGGCAGGTCAACGGCCACTACGAGCTCATCGCCGGAGAACGCCGTTGGCGGGCGGCGCAGAGTCTGGCCTGGCCAAGGCGCCGGTCATCTTGCGCCGGGCGACCGACCAGGAAGTCCTGGAACTCGCGCTCATTGAGAATTTGCAGCGGGCGGATCTGAACGTCGTCGAAGAAGCGCGCACCTACGCGCGCCTGGCGGAAGAGTTCAGCCTGCGGCAGGAGGATATCGCCAAGAAGGTCGGCAAAAGCCGCGCCGCCGTAGCCAACGCCATGCGTTTGTTAGATCTCGATATCCAGGTGCAAAGCTGGCTGACCCAAGACCGGCTCACCATCGGCCACGCCAAGGTGCTGCTGGCGCTCAAGTTGCCGGAAGAGCAACGGCTCCTGGCGGAGATCGTCATCCGCCAGCGCAGCACCGTGCGGGCGGCGGAGAAGCTGGTCGAGGAACACCTCAAAAAGCAGGGCAACCAGCACATCGGCCCCGGCAGCCGCGCGACCGGGACGCGTGGCCCAGCGGAATTATCGCCCGTCCTGCAACGGGTGCAAAATCGTTTGCGGGAGCACTTCGGCACCCATGTCGCGTTGCGGCACGGGGACAAAAAAGGGTCAATTGAAATCGAGTATTACGGCAACGACGATTTGAATCGGCTGCTCACTTTAGTAGGTCTGGAAGCGGAGGAGAGTTAATGAAGAAGCGGCTTACGCACGTTAATCCATTTCACTTTGGGACCGTCACCGGGGCCCTCGGACTCCTCTGGCCGTTGTTTTCCGCCGGGTTCTTTTTGGTCACGCTCGGGATCGGAATGGTCACGCAAGATTACCACGGGTTGAGGCTGCTAGGATTGGACACCATCGTCCTGGAGCTTCTAATACCCATGACGGGGTTTCTCTACGGCGTGCTCGGCGCCGTGGTTTACAACCTGGTGGCGAAGTGGACCGGCGGCGTGGAATTAACCATCTCAGATGTCGCTCCTCAGGAACCTCCACCTTGGCCGCAAGCACTTCCAAAGTACCCGTTCGCCCCGCGCTGAGGTGCGGAACGCACCGAAGCGGCAAACTGTTAGTCCGTCCGGCGCGCCTTCCCCGGGAATGGGAGCTCTAAACCCCTCATGCGAAGTCTGAAACTGCACTATGCTGCCCTCTGCCTGGCCAGCTTGCTTATGTCCACCGGTTGCCATTCGGATAGCCTGCCGCCGGGGCTCAAGCTCTGGCAGGAGTTCTCCGGCGGGCGGGCGTTCGCGCAGGTGGCGCGAGTCGTCGGGTTCGGACCGCGGCCCAGCGGTTCGCCGGCGCTCGAACAAACGCGCCAGTACATCATCGACCAGCTCACCGCCTCTGGCTGGAAGGTCGAGCGCCAAACGTTTACGAACGACACGCCGCACGGTCCCATCCAGTTTGTGAACCTCATCGCCCGGCTCAAGGGCGCGCCCCCGAGCGAGCAGCATGCGATCGTTTGCACGCATTACGACACCAAGTTTTTCGAGCCGGAGATTTTCGTGGGCGCGAACGACGGCGGCTCCGGCACGGGCACGCTGATCGAGATGGCGCGCGTGCTGGCGGAGTATCCGGGCTTTGGCCGGCGCTTCGAGCTGGTCTTCTTCGATGGCGAGGAAGCCATCCGGCAGTTCCGGATCGATTCGCCGCCATTCGACGGGCTGTATGGCAGCCGGTACTACGCCAAGAGTTTGCGGCAGTCCGGCCGGGCGGGCCAATTCAAGCTGGGCATCCTCTGGGACATGATGGGCGACCGCGACCTGGACATCACTCTCCCGCCGAACTCACCGCCCAAGCTCGCCAAAGGTATCTTCGACGCCAGCGAGGCGCTCGGAACGCGCGATCATTTCGGCTATTTCCGCGGCGACATCCTGGACGACCACGTGCCGCTGGAAAAGGCGGGCATTCCCTCGATCGACATCATCGACTTCGACTTTCCCGCCTGGCACACGCCGGCTGATACGCTCGACAAAGTCAGCGCCGAGAGCCTGCAAATCGTGGGGCAGGCGACGCTCTATCACCTTTGCAAGGTGGAAGCCGCGCTGTAGAAACTAAAGGTAGGGGCAGGCTCTCCGAGCCGTCCCAAGCTGTCTGCGGACCGCGCCCTGATTTATGGTGCGGCCCAATCCCGGGTTGGCTCGCCAGACAATACGGGACCGGGTCGGAGACCCATCCCTACCTTATTTTGGAAGCCCTCACACAAGGTAATACGCGGCTTCCGTTTCGGCCGGAACCAATCCCGCGGCGAGTTCACGTTCTTTTGCCAGCCGCAGAGCGTGGCGGACCGCCCGCAGGGTGGCGGAATATTGCTCGTCTTCCTCCGGGTAAATGCGATCCGCCGGCAGCCAGGCGCTAAAATCCAGGTTGTCGAGGATCCGCACGAGCTCGGGCGGCAGGCCCGCCAGCAGGACCACCACGCCGCGCTGGGCCGCCTCGCGCAGGAAATGTTCGAGATGCTCCACCGCTACCATGTCGGGATTCCGGGTGCGCCGCAGCCGCAGAACGAGAAACTTGGCGCCGCTGCGGATCGTCTCCTGTTCGAGGTGATCCAGCTCTCGGTGGAGCTCGGGCGCGGCCCCGAAAAACAACTCGCCCTCCAGATCGTAGATCAGCAGCGGATCCCGCCGCGGTTCGTACGGCAGGCGCTCGCGCACCACCCCCTCCGGCGAGATGACGAGTTCTCGAATCCACAGTTTGGAAGCCCGCGGCAGGAACAAGAGGACCGAAAAGCCGACGCCAATGAGGATCGACTGATCGACACTGATAAAGATGGCCGCAAACGCGGTGACCAACACCAGCCCGGCGTCGAACCGGGAAGCCCGCAACGCATAGCTCAGCCGCCGCCAATCGATCAGGCGCGCCGCCGTGATGAAGAGCAGCCCGGCCAGCGCGGGCTTGGGAATATAACGGGCGTAGGGACCAAAGAGTAGGACGACACCCGCCAGGATCACGCCAGAGTAAACGCCGGACATCCGCGTCACCGCGCCCGCTTGGAAGTTGATCGACGACCGCGTCAGCGACCCGGATCCCGCCAGGGACTGGAAGAATCCGCCGACAAAGTTCGACACGCCTTCCGCCAGGCACTGGCGATTGTAATCCAGCGGCTGGCGGGTGCGGCTGGCGATCGATTTCGCCACGGCCAACGCTTCCAGAAGGCCCAGCAGCGAGATCGCGAAAGCGCTGCCGAGCAGTCTGGAGATCCATTCCCGATTGATTTGCGGCAGGTGAAATTGCGGGAGCGCGGCGGGCACTTTGCCCACCACCGCCACCAGCGCGGCATGTTTGGCCGATGGCGCCGACCAACCGCACCACGCCGCGATGGTCGCCGCGCCGATCAACGCCAGCAGCATGTCCATCTGCGGCAGGCGATATCTGTGCAGCAAATACCGCAACAGCAGCACGGTCAGAATCGTTCCGACCCCCAAGCCGATCGAGTACGGGTTTAACGAGCCCCCCTGGGCCAAAGTTTCCCACAACTGCACGAGCACCGCTTGATCGCCGGTGCCGCGCTTGGCTGCGCCCACAAAATTGCCGATCTGGCCAATGGCGATCAGGATGCCCGCTCCGGCCATGAACCCGAGGATGACCGACTCCGAGACGTAACGAGTCAGGTCGCCCAACTTGAACACCGCAAACGAGATCTGTATGACTCCTACCATCAGCGCCAGGAGGAACATGGCTTCCTGCGCTTCCGCGGCCGAGTGAAACGGCGCCAGCGCGCTAAATACCACCAGCGAGATGGCGTTCGTCGGGCCGTTGATGAGGTGGGAGGACGAACCCAGGATGGAAGCGACAATGGTCACCACGATGGCCGAATAGAGGCCAAAGCGCGGATCGACGCCGGCGATCAACGCATAAGCCATCGCTTGCGGGATGGCGATCGCGGCGACCGTCGCACCCGCCACGAGATCGGCCCAGAAGGCGTTCCAGTGGTATTGGCAGCGAAACTTGGCGGCAAAGTTCACAGGGGGAGGAAGATAGAGCTTGGGCCGCTTCGGCCTGGGCGCTCCGGGGCACCGGTGCGGCAGAGCCTGCATGCATCCATACTGCCGGGGTAGTGATTCGCGCAAATCTATTCGTTCGCTTTTGCTTCTTGCCGGTGCAATCCGCGCTGTTTATGCCAGATTTATGGCGGTGGAAGCCCTGCTGCCTGTGCGCGGCGCAGAGCAGCTTTTTGAAGGAATTTTGAAACTGTCCAAACGAGGTGAATACGCGCTGCGGGCGCTGATCGATTTTGGTGTCGCCCAGGAGTTGGGCCGGCCATTGCTCCGGATCGGGGAGCTTGCCAGCAAGGAAAAGCTCCCGGTCAAGTTCCTCGAGCAAATCCTCATGCAGCTCCGGCAGAACGGATTTTTGGATACCAAGCGCGGCGCGCGCGGTGGCTTTTTTCTCAAGCGGCCGATGGACCAAATCCGCTTTGGCGAGGTCATCCGGCTGATCGATGGGCCGCTGGCGCCGATTTGTTGCGTCAGCCAGACGCAGTACGCGCGCTGCACTTGCCCGGATGAAGACCACTGCGGCTTGCGCATGCTGATGCTCGATGTGCGCAACGCGATCGCCGAGATCCTGGACCGCTACACCCTGGCGGAGATCGTCGGCATCACGCTGCGCAAGCTGCGGCGGGACAAGGTCCCCTCGCCTTTCGTGATGGACGAGTTTTTCCCGAGTTCCCCGGCGGCAGACATCGGCCAGTGGCAGGCGGCCGCCGTGGGCGGGTCGCTGCCGGATCGGCCGGGAGCGGCTCAGCCGGACGCGTAAGATCTTGCGCCGGGACACGGAGCGATGTTCCGTCGCACCAGCCAAAACGCCTGGGAAGGCATGCCGTGCATCGACTCAAAGCACAGGAGAAACTCAGAGAACTCCTCTCGCCGCTTTTCACCCTGATCAGTGAATCTCCCTGCTTGCGGGCAGATTCGCTTGGGCCCTGGCGTTGGGGGGAGGAGGTATACGTCCTGCCGCGCTTTGTCTTTCAGCGTACCCCCGGAGCGAGCTCGCGCATCAAGCTCGGCATTTTTGCCGGCATCCACGGCGACGAACCGGCCAGCGTCCTAGGCTTGATCGACCTGGTCCAAACGCTCCACGCGGAGCCGCCGATGGGCCGGGGCTATCAGCTCTGGCTTTATCCCTTGTGCAATCCCACCGGTTACGTGGATGGCACGCGGCATGCCCGGTCCGGCAAGGATCTCAACCGGGAGTTCTGGCGGGGCTCGGCCGAGCCGGAAGTGCGCTTGTTGGAAAACGAGTTGCAGCGCGAAAAGTTTGACGGGCTCATTTCTCTGCACACGGACGACACCACTGAGGGTGTGTATGGCTTCGTCGGCGGCGCGACGCTGACCGAGCATTTGCTCAAGCCCGCGCTGGCGGCGGCTGAAAGGGCGCTCCCGATCAACGCCGCCAGTGAGATCGACGGCTTCCACGCGGTCAACGGCATCATCCAATCGCGTTACGATGGCATTCTGTGCGCGCCGGCGGAGCAACGGCCGCCGCCGTTCGAGAT
>CAXUFU010000046.1:6369-7183 GCA_964250275.1 uncultured Chthoniobacterales bacterium
GCTCACGCCAGCGCGCAACGCAGTGCTTTCGTGCTGGCTTTGCGCTCCATCCTCACGGAGTACCGGAGCTTGCTTTCGTTCGCCAGCGACATCTGATTTGCCCGCCAGCCGCCGCTCCGGCCTGCCACCCGTTTGCAGCGTTGACATCCGGGTCTCGCCCGCTACTCTCGCCACCCATGCAAATTGGCGCTGACGACAGAGAGTTCCCGGGCAAGCCACAGACCACGCTCAAGGTTGTGGGCGCGGGTTGGGCTCGCACCGGGACGACATCGACCCTGGGGGCCTTGAACGAGCTTGGCTTCGGGCCGTGTTACACCTTCTACACGATCATGAGTGAAAAGCCGGAGCACTTCCCTCGCTGGCTGGCCGCTTACCAGGGCCAGGAGATGGATTGGGCTGACCTCTTCACGGGTTTTAACAGCGTGGTCGATTGGCCGGCCGCGGATTTCTACCCGGCCCTGTTGCAGCGGTGGCCGGAGGCAAAAATTATCCTCAACGTGCGTGACCGGGAAAAATGGTACGACAGCGTGGTCAATACCATCTGGGAAATCAACCAGGCGATGCACGCAGATCCGAAGCCGCACGAGGCGCCCATGTTAGAACTCCTCCAGACGATGATGTGGGATGGGGCGTTTCAGGGCCGGTTTCACGACCGGGAATACGTCATTGGGTTGTTCGACGAGCACGTGGCGCGAGTCAAAGCCGCGTTGCCGGCGGAGAAACTCCTGGTGTTTGACGTCAAGGAAGGTTGGGAACCGCTGTGCCGGTTCCTGGATGTACCCGTGCCGGATAAACCTTTCCCGCGTCTGAACGA
>CAXUFU010000046.1:7193-11251 GCA_964250275.1 uncultured Chthoniobacterales bacterium
GACACCGCCGCCTTCCGCGTCAGAGTCGCGGAAAGTCGGGCGAAAACCGCCGCGGAGAAAAGTCAGCAGATGGTTGCCGCGTAGCGGCATCCAACAAGTGAAGCGTGGCCAAGCTTTTTGGGGCCGCGCCCCTGTATGGCGCGGTCCATTTTGCGGTGGGCTTGCCAGACAATTTGGGACCGGGTCGGAGACCCATCCCTACCTTTTTTTAGAGCATTGGCTTCGGCTGCTGGAGCTTGCGCAACACCAGCCAACCCCAGAAAACGGCCGCTAGTGCCAGCACTGCCGGAAGCACCAAAACAGCGCGCCGCAGACCCGCATCCGGGTATTGCACCGATCCCCAATGGTCCGACAGGTAGCCGATGATTTGCGGGCTCCAGAAATCGCCAAAAAGATGGATCACGAAAATCGAGAGCGCCATGGCGCTGGCGCTGAGCATCACGGGCACCTCTTCGACGATCAGCGTGTTGATCGGCCCGGTAGGCAGAAATAACAGCAACATCGAGATCCCCAGCAATGTCATCGCAACCGGCGTGCTGGCGGTTAGAAAGGCCGAGGCCGCGATCGGCACCGCCAACAGAATCGATCCCGTCAAGATCATGGCATAACCCGCCCGGTTGCGCCGCTGCCAGGCCGTCGCGATGAACCCGCCGAGCAGCGTCCCGAGCAACCCGGTCCCAACCAGCACCGCGCCGAAAAAGTTCGCCGCCGCTGACACCGGCAGCCCATGCACACGATGCAGGAACGTGGGCGCCCAGAAAGCAAACGCGCCGAGCGCGAACGTGTACGCGGTATAGCCGAGCAAGATCAGATTGAAGTCGCCGAGGCGGAACAGGCCGAAGATGTCCCGCCAAGCGGGTTTTGGCTGACCCTCCGCGGGGGCAGCGGCACCAGCTTCGGCATCGGCTTCGCCCCGCGCTGGTTCGCGCAGGGTCAGCAGAGCGACCGCCAGGAGCAGACCGGGCGCGCCGGCGCACAGGAACGCGCCACGCCAATCGCCGGGAAACCATTGCGCGGCGTGCGGTAGCACGGGAGCCAGGGCTTGGGTCACCAGGCGCATCGCGGCGGAGCCGGCGCCGCGCAAGGTCCATCCGCCGAGCAGGAACCCGAGCGCGGAGCCGACAGGAATCGCGACGTAGAAGATGGTCAGCGCGTTGTTGCGGCGGTTGGGCGCGAAAAGATCCGAGATCCAGGCAGGCGCGAGGGTGGCATAGCTGGCCTCGCCCAGGCCCACCAGGATCCGGAACGCCAGCAGCGCCATGAGACTGGTGCTGAACGCGGTCAGAGTCGTCCCCAAGCTCCAGAAGAAGATGCCGCCCGCGATCAACCATTTGCGCGGGGAACGGTCGCCCAGGTAGCCGAAGAGCGGCGAGGTGAAAAAGTAGCCGATCATGAACGCGGTATTGGCCGTTCCGGCCTGCGCGTCGGTGAGGTGCAAGTCCGTCTTGAGCGGCGTGAGCACGGCCGGCAAGACATACCGGTCCAGGTAGTTAAAGAGGTTCAGCCCCGTCATGAACGCGAGACCGAGATACGGATGAGTCTGTTTGCGCATGAGCAAAAAGCCGCCGAAAAGCAGACGAATCATGGGAAAGGCCAGCGGCGTTGGCCAGTCCAAAAAAGCAGACGTGCGTCTCGCCGCGCAGCGGCTCGTAACCCAAGGTAGGGATGGCTCTCCTGAGCCGGTCCCTGACTGTCCGGAAACGTGCCCCAATCAGGCTGCTCGCCCAGCAGACGTGCGTCTGGCCGCGAAGCGGCTTGTAACTCCAAGGTTGGGATGGCTCTCCTGAACCGGTCCCTGACTGTCCGAAAACCGTGCCTGTGTATGGCGCGCCCCACTCGGCCGAGCTTTCGCAGACAGCAAGGGACCGGCTCAGTATAGCCATCCCTACCCTTCTTAGTATAAGTAGGGCGCGGGGAGCGTAAACGCCTCTTTGATCACGTTAATCCGGGCCGGCTCCCCAGGCTCGATCACCACTTCCACCACGTCGAAACGGAACGGGATGGCAGGATCATCCAGCAGCCGCAGCCACGCCAGCGCTCCCCGCGCGATCAGCCGCTGCTTGGGCGCGTTGACCGCTTCCACCGGCCAGCCAAAGACCACGCTGGCGCGCGTTTTTACTTCCACAAAGACCAGCGTTTCGCCATCGCGGCAGACAATGTCCACCTCGCCGCCGCCGACACGGCGGAACCGCCGGTAGAGCACCCGGTAGCCGCGGCGTTGCAGATCACGCGCCGCCAGTTTTTCACCCTTGCGCCCGAAGGCCTGCCGCGGATCGATCTGCGAGTCCCGGCGCGAGACCCGGAAAATCCGGCTGCGCCACCGGGCTAAACGAGAAACGATGGATTGGGCAAGGGCCATCCCGCGTCAGGATAGCGAGATGCTCCGGCGTCGCATAGCCTTTGTGTTGGGCAAAGCCATACGCCGGGTACTGCAAATCGAGCTCTGCCATGAGCCGGTCTCGCGTCACTTTGGCGATCACGCTCGCCGCCGCGATGCTCAGGCTGATGGCGTCGCCATCGACGATCGCCGTGTGCTCCACCGGGAATGGATGCACCGGCCGCCCGTCGATGAGCACGTGGTCCGGCCGGCAGGGCAGCGCGGCAAAGGCGCGGCGCATGGCCTCGTGCGTGGCGCGCAGAATGTTGATCCGGTCGATCTCCGTCGAGTCGACCACGGCAAACGCCCAAGCGACAGCCGGATTATTGGTGAGCTCCGCGTAGAGCGCCGCGCGCGTCTCCGCCGCCAGCACTTTTGAATCGTTGAGCAACGCGTGGGTAAACCCCACCGGCAAAACAACGGCTGCCGCCACCACCGGCCCGGCCAACGGACCCCGGCCGGCTTCATCAATCCCCGCCACCTGCGACACCCGGCCCGTGCTCAGCAAACGGGTCTCGTGTTCGAGATGCGGTCGCTGCCGCACCGCCACGCGGCGGATGCCAGCTTTTCGCTTCTTCGGCTGGCGGCGAACCCTGCGGGTGGCCTGTGGCGCGCGACGGCTCACAGACAGATCGCCGGCGTTTGTTACTTCACCTCGCGCACCGCCATGGCCGATTTGCCCTTGCGGTCGCGCAGGTAATTCAACTTCGCCCGCCGGGCGGTGCCGGGCTTCTCGACCTCGATCTTGGCGATACGCGGCGAATGGATGGGGAAAACGCGCTCGACGCCTTCTCCGTAGGAAATGCGGCGGACGGTAAAATTCTCGTTTAAACCGGTGCCCTTGCGCCCGATGACAATCCCGGTAAACAACTGCACACGTTCCTTGTCGCCTTCGATGACCTTTGTATGCACACGGACGCTATCGCCGACCTTGAACGTCGGGGTGCCGGTTTTCTTCTGCTCGTTTTCGATGACTTCAAGGATGTTCATAACAAAGGCCGCTCCCAGGCTCCGAGAGCGGAGGTTTCTATCATGCGCCCGCGGGTGCATTGCAACTGAAATCTTGCCAGGCGCGGCCAGGCGCGCAAAAACTTCAGACACCCTGTGGCGCAGGGCATTGGGCGGTGCTACGGGTCGGAGATCCCTCTTCATGAAGTACCCCATCCTCCCGCTCGTTGCCGCCCTTTGTTTGGCCAGTTCTCTGCGCGCGTCCAGTCCCAAGGAACAGCCCGTGCAATTGCCGCCCGGCATCACGCGTGATGACGTTGTCCGCCTGCAGATTTACCTGGACGAGCAGAACTTCAGCCCGGGCAAAGTCGATGGCCAATACGGCGGGTTTACCCGCACCTCGTGGCAGCGCTACCAGGAGTCCCAGGGCGAGAAACCGGTGGACGCGTTCAATGCCAAAGCCGCGCCGTTCACCCTGGTCGATCCGATTTATACCACCTACACGGTCGATCCGAAGGATCTCGCGCAGCTCGGCGAAGTGCCGCATGATCTGGCGTTGCAAGCCAAGAATAAAGCCCTGCCCTACACCACCCTGTCGGAACTGCTCGGCGAGCGTTACCACGTCAGCGTCACGTTCCTCAAGCAATTGAACGCGCCGAAGGACATCGACGCGCTCAAGCCGGGTGATGCCGTTAAAGTTCCCAACGTCGTCCCGCCCTTTAACCTCGACAAC
>CAXUFU010000047.1:0-5804 GCA_964250275.1 uncultured Chthoniobacterales bacterium
TTAGCCGCCACGCCGGCGAACGCGGCTAACCCAATGCTGGCCCTCTTCAACCTGATAGGACACCTCGCCGGGTCGCTGCCCGAGGCAACATCCGCGAATGGACTGCCAAAGGGTTTCCAACTGGTCGGCCAACCGTGGCGGGAAATGGAACTGCTCGCCGCGGCCGGACGCTTGTGTCCCGACCCGGCACCCCTGCCCGATCTGGCTTGATCTTTCCCGCCTTTATCCATGGATAGCGACCTCAACGCTGAAGTCACGACGTTCCCCGCCGACGACCCGGCCCTGCCGCCGCCCGACGAGACCCATCGCGGCTGGCCGGACCGCTTTTTCAAGCTTACCCAGCGGCGCACGAGCGTCCGGCAGGAACTCCTCGCCGGGCTGACGACCTTTGCCGCGATGTGCTACATCCTGGCGGTCAACCCGGCCATCCTCTCCGCGTGCGGGATGGACTTGGGCGCGCTGATCACGGTCACCGCCCTGAGTTCCGCGCTGATGACGGCGATGATGGCGCTGAGCACCAACTATCCGCTGGTCCTCGCGCCGGGCATGAGCAGCAACATCTTCTTCGCCGTGCAGATCTGCCTAGGCATGGGCATCCCGTGGCAGGCCGCGCTGGGCCTGACCTTCTGGAACGGCATCCTCTTTCTCGTCCTGGCACTGACCGGCGCACGGGAGATCATTCTGCGCTCGATCCCGCCGAGCCTCAAGATCGCCATCACGGCGGGGGTGGGACTTTTCATCGCCCTGATCGGGTTGAGGAACGGCGGCGTGCTCGTGGCCGACCCGCACACCATGGTCGCCCTGGGCAAAGTCGCCACGCCGGGCTGTCTGCTGGTGCTCGTGGGGGTGGTGCTCAACGCGGTGCTCATCCACCGGCGCGTGCGCGGGGCCATGATCCTGACGATCCTGCTGCTGACGGTCGCCGGTTTATTCCTGCCGGCGGCCACGGGCAAGGGGACGATCACACCGCACACGGCCTCGTTCATCTCCTGGCCCACGTCCATCGCGCCCACCTTTTGCCAGTTGGACCCGCTCTACCTGTTCAAGCACTTCGCCTTTGCCTTCCCCATCGTGCTGGCGCTCTTCTTCACGGACCTGATGAGCAGCATGGCGGTGATCCTGGCCGTCTGTCAGCGCTGCGCGCTCGTCGACCGGCAGGGCGACGTGCCCCGAATGCGCGGTGCGCTGACGGTGGACGCGCTGGGTGCTTCCATCGGCGCGGTGCTGGGCACCTCCATGATCAACACCTACATCGAGAGCGCCGCCGGCGTTGAGGAAGGCGGACGCACGGGGCTGACCGGCTTGATGGTGTCCGCCTGCTTCCTGCTGGCGCTCTTTTTCAACCCGATCATCCGCATCATTCCCGCCGTGGCGACGGCGCCCGCGCTCATTCTGGTCGGCGTGTTCATGATGCAGGACCTCATCGACCTACCGCTGCGGGACCTGTCCGTGGCGATCCCGGCCCTTCTAACGATCATTCTGATGCCGCTCACCAGCATTAGTGACGGCCTCGCCATCGGCATCATCTTGCACCTGCTCGTGATGGTCGGGGTGGGCCGCTTGCGCGACATCCCAGTGGCCACCTATGTCCTTGCGGTCCTTTTCCTCACACACTTCATCTTCCAATGACTCCTACTCGCTCCGCCGTCACCGATCCCGTTTTGACCAACGACTGGCATGTCTTGGCGCGTTCGTCCGACCTCGCCGAGGGTGACGTCAAAGCCGCGCGCCTGCTGGGCGAGGATGTGGTGCTCTGGCGCGGCGAGGGCAAGGCGTGCGTCTGGCAGGACCTCTGCATCCACCGCGGCGCGCGGCTTTCCCTTGGCCGGACGAAGGACTGCAAGCTCGTCTGCCCCTACCACGGCTGGAACTACGACACCGAAGGCCAATGCACTGGCTTCCCCGCGCATCCCGGTCAGAAACCGCCCTCCCGCGCCCACGCCCGCGTGTACGACGTGCGCGAGAAGTACGGCTTCATCTGGGCGTCGCCCGGCCGGCCGGAGCACGACGTGCCGCCGTTTCCCGAGTGGGAAGACGCGAGCTTCCGCAAGATTTTCTGTGGGCCATTCACCTACCGAGCCGCAGCCCCCCGCGCCGTCGAGAACTTCCTGGACGTGGCGCATTTTCCTTTCGTCCACGCCAATTCCCTGGGCGACGAGAATCACACTGAAATCGGTCGTTACGAGGCCTTCATCGACCCCAAGGAAGGCCTCATCGCCAACAACATCACCATCTGGCAGCCCGACCCCGACGGCACGGGCGTCGGCGCGCCTGTGTCTTACGACTACCGCGTGCCCCGGCCGCTGACCGGCTACTTCGTCAAACGTTCGGGCGGTCCGAAATTCACGATGTTCATGACCATCACGCCGGTCGAGGAACTGCTCAGCCTAAGCTGGGTCTACATCGCCATGAACTACGCGCCGGAGCTGACCGACGAAGAAATCCGCGACTTCCAGACCGCCATCACCTTGCAAGACCTGCCGGTGGTCGAATCGCAGCATCCTGAACGCCTGCCGCTCGATCTCCAGTCGGAACTGCACCTGCGCAGTGACCGTGCCGCCATTTGCTACCGGCAATGGCTGGGCAAGCTCGGTCTGAGCTTCGGCACGGCCTGATGGATGCTGCCTCTGAAGGACTGCGCCCGGCCTTTCTTCGGATGGGCCGGCCGCTTCGGTGCCCGTGCGGCTGCGGATGTCCGGTTAGCAACGTGCCTGCGCCGTGGCGACCACGTTCGGTACGGCCTCGACGCAAGGTTGGTCGAGTCACGCGACTAGGGCGTGTTCTGCTGCACGGCCAGGGCGTTGGTGTCGGTGAAGATCAACGCCGGCGGTTTTGGTTTCAAGCCTTCAGCAATTTGGGCCTATCCGCAGGAATGTAAACGCACTTCCAACCCAGACCATTAGCGCTGATTATTTCCAGTTGGGGCCGATGAGTTCACGTAGGAGGGATGCGGTTGCCCAAGGTGCATGACCTGTATACCGGGAAATGAAGTCAGCACCTGCTCCGATGGTCACGCGATCTGGTGACCATTGAGGTGAAAGGACGTTGGCCATCAACGCGTAAGGAGCTTGTGGACGCATGCGCAACGCCTTCCAACAGCCACCTGGAATGGAGATTATCAAACGCTCCCCAGCCTGCAGATTGCGGCCCAGGGTTTGTTGTTCCAACGATCCATCTGGATGAAAGATAAAATAATCGACAGGTCCGCCATCAAGCAGGATGTGAACATCGTCGGAGTCGAGGCGGTGCAGGAAATTGATAGGCGTCTCTTTGGTGAGTAGATAATAGATGGAGCTGTGCGCTTTGAGGATGCGCCCGTTACTGGTCACATCAAGGTCGGATACGTTGACTCCTCCGAACCAGCCGGATTCACCGGCCAAAGGTTCCAAGTCCCGGCTTAAATCAGCATTTCCCTAGCGGATGCCAGCCGAGATGCTCGCTACCATCCTCCGGAGAGCGCCTGGCCTCCCGTCACTCGGATTGTTGAACTTGCCACGGCAGCCCTGCCGAGAACGGCGGCAATTGATTTGATCGTCAGCGTCGGAATGGGGTATCATCACGGCTCTGGAATGGTCACCTCTCACCATACAAACAAAACTGCTTCTGAATTCCATCGCGTCGATGTCTGTTCGACCACGTTGCGAGGTCACACGAATGGCGGCTATGGCAGCGGCGACTCCGACGATCAAATCGATTCCGCTTCCAGGCTTTCTCATCCTCGCGCCTTCCACTCACAGATACCATCAGCTACAGCTAGATGCCGGATGCGCCGGCACCCAGGATACCGATGCCATGCCAATAACCACCAAACCGAAGCCAGCAAAAGAACATTTCGAGGTTGATAGCGCGCTTTTAAGCGAAATTGGCGAGAAGCTAGTCACCACTCCCCATGTTGCTTTAGCTGAGCTTGTCAAAAACGCATATGACGCGGATGCGACGCAGGTAAATGTCACGATCAATTACGATGAACGGGGTCATCCCACAGTTGAAGTTGGCGATGACGGCCACGGGATGACACGCGAGGCGGTCCACAGATATTGGATGCGAATCGGGACGACACACAAAGAAGATGAACAGTTTTCACCGCGCTACGGGCGAAGACGCACCGGCGCCAAAGGTATTGGACGCTTTGCATGTCGCCGCCTCGGTAGCATTTTAGAGCTGGAGACCTCGGCTCTTCTTGAGAGACGTGAGCGACCGGCTACCGGAGAAAAATACGAGACTACAAAGCTTGTCTTCAACTGGGACATGTTCATCCCGGGCAGCTCGGTCTCCTCTGTAAACGTAAAGGCAACAAGCCAATACATGGCGCGCACGGCGACGGGCCTATGTCTCAAAATGAAAAGCGCTAAGACAGACGAGTGGTCTTATCGAGGCTATGGCTACTTAAAGCGCCAACTAGCGGCTCTCTGTGCCAACCGAGGCACTCTCAGGGATAATTACGTCGAGGACCCTGGATTTCGTGTGTTCTTAACCGCGCCCGACATCCAGCAAGATAATGAAACGAGCGACCTCCGGGAGCAGTTAATGAATGCGGGATGGGGCACGCTTGATGCACATATTGATGGTGACGGCCACGCCGTGTGTACGCTGGTTGCTAAGGGTCTAGGAAGACGAAGAGTCCGTAGCTCGCAACCGTTCGCCGGTTTAACTGACATCAGCCTACGCTTGGCGATTTTTCCGCAGGAACGCATTTGGCTCCGCGACAGTTCAGTTGCATCACAGGGCAGTGTATCTGAACTCTGCGAACAATGGGGTGGCGTTCAAGTGCGCTTTCGCGGCTTTCGTATCTATCCGTACGGTGACGAAGGCGACGACTGGCTGGATATCGAAGCTGACCGGGCAAGACGCCTCGGAAAGCCCTCTGAAACGGATATCTTTGATTATGCCAGAGTGCTAGATGGGGTCAATGCGTCCCGATCCCTTCTTAATATGTTAAGCATGAAAAGCTTTCTTGGTTCTGTAGAGATCGGTCTTGAGCAAAAAGGGCTGGAACCAAAAGCAGACAGGATGGGATTTATTGAAAGTGGATTGCTAAGAGAAGTGAAACGATTTGCACGTTTCGCCATAGATTGGTCTATGGTACTCCGGGACTATGCCGTACAACTTGCGGAGACAAGACAACGCAGTGAGTTGCGCGATCGCATTGAACTTGAATATGGGCAGAGCCTACCTGCCGGTGACTCTCCCACCGAAGCGGTCCACGCGATGCGGAACGCGATTAATCAAATCGCTGAACACGTTCCCGAGCCATATAAGCCAAAAATAAATCTGCTCAACGACCTCGCGTCTTACCTCGAATCGACATTAACTATTGCTTCTCGTGACTTACTACGACTCAGATTGGTCGCCTCTGCCTCGACCCTCACCCTTTTATTTTCCCATGAGCTCAAGAGTCTAACTAGCACATTCGCATCAATTTCACAGGAGATTAACGATATTTCACCGCTAGTCCCACTGGCCCGAAGAGGTCGTTTCAAGCAATTGGGCAAGGAGGTCGGCGCTTCGTATAGCAGCCTCGGACAACTCTTGGAACTTACCAATGCGATGGGCGTTCTCGATAGAGACGTGCAACCAATACATCTTGATCTCAGGAGTTCTGCTGAACGGGCAATTGCACGGTTTACACGCATTAAGGACAGATACTCTATCTCCATAGAAGCGCACAATATCCCCGAAGGGCTCCTAGTGGGGCCTATGCTCGAAGGCGAATTGCTTGCGATTTTAATCAATGTCTTGTCTAACTCAATAAAAGCCGTTATCGCCGGGGGCGGTCAGCGTCTTATCGCGTTATCCGCGCATAA
>CAXUFU010000047.1:5814-11183 GCA_964250275.1 uncultured Chthoniobacterales bacterium
GGAAAGCACGTGCAGTTGGATGTGCGCGACACCGGACAAGGCATCACCGAAGATTACTTCGAAGATGTATTCACTCCTATGATTTCTGACCCTGCGGGCACACTTTACGATCAACTGGAGGTCCGCCTGAACCCTGAAGACACCCTTTTGTTAGGCGGCGGTACCGGCCTCGGGCTATCCATTGTACGTGGCATCCTGGAGGCGCGTCACGGCCATGCGGAGCTTGTACGTCCAGCAGGCGGTTGGAAGTTCCACCTACAGCTTCAACTCCCATGATCCAAAGGACTTTGCTTTTTTGGTGGGTTGACGACGAACCGGATCGGCTTGAGGCCACGGCGAAGGCTCGGATATCGCATCCCAACCTACCGGGTTTACCAGGTACACAAGCCAAGATCGTAGCCAAACCGCTGAAGAACGAACAGCAGTGGGTTACGATGGAAAAAGACCTTGCTATCGCAAAAACGCGCGATCGCTTACCTCGGCTTGTTATAATTGATCAGATTCTCAATCGGAGCGATGGCATTGTTCGCCGAGGGTCAACTATTGCCGTCGCTATCCGCGCACAAGCACCCTCCGTTGCGGTGGTCGGTACTTCGGCTGCTTCCTTGAAGGAGATTGCGGAACTGCAAAGGGATCAATTTATTGAATTCTTTTGCCTTGAAGACTTGCAGTCCGGCGAGCGCGTTGCGGATCTGTTTTCAGTGGCAGACGGATTCGCAAAGCTTGTAGCACGCAAACGAGAGGTAGCAACTGGCGTTGCGGGTAAGGCGAACGTATTACGTTTACTCAACTGTCCGCCCGAAGACGCGGACTTCTTAGCTTCATGCTTGCCAGCAGAGTTCTTTGGTTCTTGGGACGATGAGACGCCGCACGGCTTGGCTCGGTGGATTTGGCATGTTCTGTTGGGGCGGGATGGATTTTTGAAAGATGATCTTGAGCTTGCAACCATGCTTGGCTTAAAGCGGGAGGGTTTGATTAAGTTACTGCCGCATTTATCAGATTGCCAGTACAATGGCGTATTCGCGTCATCAGCACGTAGGCGCTGGTGGGTATCTAGAGTTCAGCGTGCTATGCGCGCTCGTGCTAAGGCCCCTGTCACCAAGCCCATGTGGGAACTCGGTCGCAAAATCTTAACGATCAAAAACGAAAGGTTCTTTAGTCGCTGCCACGGTCGCACGTCTACAGCCTGCGTTCCAGATGTGGTTGCCTTCGGGGATGATACAAGACGAAACCGCGTGCAGGCGATGACTGAGGATACAAGGTTGATCGAGACCGACTCCCCACCAGTCGGATTTGAACAATACCGCGTTTTCGCTAAACAATAGTATGGGCAAGAGGCGAGATACTATCGTGGTTGCCGCCTCACGGCGGGAACAAGGCTTCCTGGGAGCCGACGAACTATTCGAATTTGAGCTGAAGTCCTTGGCGAGAATGCTCTCCGTCAGATGGCCCACAAGTTTAGCACTTTGGCAGGGGGCTATCGCGAGCGCGAAGAACAGAGCCAATGGTGCAGCATCCCTTAACGCGCACGTTTGGTTCGAGGCTTTAAGTCCTCGTGCGGACACCAGTGCGGAGGTTCGCCATCACATTGACCTAGGCGCTCAAATTGTTCTGGGGAAATCCGCAAAGGTGACTTACTTTTTCGCTATCGGTGAAAAGGATATTAACGAACAACGTAGTTTATTGCGAAAGGTTCATTTCGATATCGACGAATTGGTGAACCCACAAGAACGCAAGCCTGCCGTCCATTTGCAATTAGCCGGCGGCCCATCGCCGCCTCTACTCGCAAGAGGTTATGCTGATGCAGCATTCAGCCATTTGCTACCGGAGATGGAGAAGCCGCGAGTCGCGTGCCTTCCTCAATCTTTCGCTTTGCTAGCACACATGGCACTCCTCGAATATCACTGCACTGACGAGAAGATCAGGGCTTTTATCGAATCTGATGACTGGCTCGCGGTAGTTGCGGACGCCGAGAGAACAGTCTGGAAACCATATTTTGATCATGGCAGTCAGTGGCTTGGATCCACTGCAAACCGAGACCTCAGCTTGCTAAGTCGTTACTATGGTTTACCATCATTGCATGATATGTAGTCTTCTTGAGGATAACTCATCACTGCGATTATTCGGTTACAAGCCTGCTACAATCTGTGGCGGCTCCGACCCATTACCGGCGCGTCTTCTGCGCACGCGGTGTAAGATCGCGCGCGCGTCATCAATTGGAAGCGCCAGGGCAAGTGCGGGAACGTTCGCCAAGATTAGTTCATCTATATCGTTAACAACGTGTTGCCAACCATTTTTTGTCGCGCTCAGCGATAATTGATCCCATCTCTGTGAAAGCGCATTTAAAGCGTTAGGTGCGGCCGCGAGGAGCAATCTCTTAGCCTCCGAAGGTTCGAGTTTGAGGACTCCCGAGCCATATTGACGCCCCTCAAACTCCGCCGACAGTTGGCTATACGTTGAATGCAGCGATAAACAAATGGCACGCTTCACAGCTACGGTTGGTCGCCTCTTAAAGAAAACGGAGTGAATTGTATTTGTACTGTAAGATCTCAGGTCGTTGAGTACAAAGCGAGGAGCTGATTTTCCCATGTAACGGAGGAATCCATCTGGAATTTCGCCAAGAAGCGTGATTTGCCAGTGTGAGCGCTTTTGCATCGTTCGATTAGACCTAATCTGTTCATCCGAATACTTAGCAAGATAAGCGGCTAGCCTTTTATCCAAGCTTGTCGGGCTTGGCCAGAGGAGGAGGCGGCGACAATTCTCGTGCGCCGGACTTGAGAGCTGATCTCTCGTGTAGTTGAACCCTAAGCCAAGATCAACAAACTTGCCTACGACAGGTTGAAAATGGCGGCGGTTTAACTTTGCCTCTGCTCTCTGTTTTTCGTTCAAGACGAAAAATCGATTGTCGCCCGTAACGACGCCGATGCGAATATCTGCAAGCGTTGCAAGCCGCTTCAGATCGTCGCAGGTTTCCAGAGCGTTCGCGGCGTCGGCGGCTTCCTTCGAGACAAGATGGGGGACCGCATGGCCATTCAGCTTCGGCAATTCTTTCCTCCCGGCTTGAGCTATTTCCGCCAAAGCCGCAACGCAATCCGCGGCAGCTTCGTATTCAACCATCTCGATCTCACCAGACGAGCCGACTGCAGCATTTTCAAGCAGCAGAATGACCACGCGCTCTTTAGCTCCATCCTCGGTAAAGCAGCGTTCGCGTAGGCTAACTGCGGTGCACCGGTTGAAGTTCCGCGTTGCCCAATGAAGAAGTTGCTTTCCGTACTCTGAATGCAGAACGATTTCCGGGAGAACCCAGGCCATTCGCCCTCCAGGCTTTATAAATTTGTAAGCGTGGATTGGAAAGTACGCCCAAAGACTTGCCTTTGCGCCGAGCTTCGCACTATCTGGCAGACAGCGCCTTGCCATCTTCCGCATCGAGACTTTCATCGTATGAAGTCGCACGTAGGGCGGATTACCGACGATCACGTCAAAGGGTCCGCCGAGTAGTCCTTGGTCCGACTCCAGGAAATTCGCGAGCAAAAGCCGCGGAGAATTAGGAACTGCCCCGCGGGCCGTCTCGCTCAACGCCCGGGGATCGATGTCACATGCGACGATCTGCCGGTCAATTTCCTTGGACCCAAGCTCCTTCAATCGAGCCGCAACGCTGCGTACGATCACACCCCCTCCTGAGCTTGGCTCAAGAACCACATCGGTCCTGCTTCTGACCGCCCAGTCGGTGATTGCTTGTGCTAGGGGCCGAGGAGTATCGAATCGGCCCAAAGTGCGGCGCTCGGATTGAGTCAGTTCAGGTTCGATCATTAGGGCCGGCGCACGTTCCTCCTGCTCAACCGAATCACTGCAGCAGGGCGCCCACGTTCGTGGAAGCGCCGGGAGGTTCGACAGGGATATCGCGTTAGATCGAGGCGAAAATTTCCAGTCACTGTCTTCGCATGGGACATTGAAACGTCCAAGAAGTGTCCAAGCAGAAATAATTAAAAATGTTGTGATTCACGTAAGTGCCTCAGCCTGAGGCATGCACCCGTGAAGACTCGAACTTCAAACCTTCTGATCCGTAGTCAGATGCTCTATCCAATTGAGCTACGGGTGCGCTTTCAATCGACTGGTGGCCAGCCGAAGACGGATTTTGCATCGGTTCGGGGGCAAGGTCAACTGCAAACACCACGTTTCGATCCGCTCCAGGCGACCGGTCTCCGGTGCGCACGCCGGAAGCGTAGCACTCGCGCCAGCGGCCTCAAGGCAACGCTTCCTGCACCGCCCGGACGGCTGCATCCAGCTCGGCTTCCGTGTTGTAGAAATGCGGAGACCAGCGCAGGTACGCCCGGCCGGCGCGATCGTGGCGCAGGGACACCGTCATCCGGCGCTCCTGTAAGGCCCGGAAAAGACGCGCGGCATCCGCGGTCGGGTGGGTCACCGTCAGGATGCCCGAGGCGGCCGGACTGTCCACGGGTACCACCGGCTCGAAGCCCAGGGCGCCCAAGCCATCGGCCAGATGCCGGGTCAGCGCTAAAATGCGGTGCGCAACGGTCTCGGGTCCCACTTGCGCGATCAGTTCCAAGGCGGCTTGCAGGCCCAGCAACGGACCCAAATTCAGCACGCCTGGCTCGTAGCGCGCCGCCGTATCGGTGAACACGATCTCACGTTGCGCCACGAAATCCGGCGAACGCACGTTCGACGCCCCGACGAGAATCGGGCGCAAGCGCTCGAAGTGACGGCGCTTGACGTAAACGATGCCGATCGAGAGCGGCCCGAGCATCCATTTGTGCGCGTCGGCGCTCAGAAAATCGACGTACTCGACCGAGAGCGGGAACGCCCCCAACGTCTGGATGGCGTCGAGCGAAAAGAGGACGCCGCGCCCCGCCAGGAGCCGGCCGATCGCGTCCACGTCGATGCGATAGCCGGTGAGGAAATAGGCGGAAGCCAACGCCACCAGGCGCGTCTTGTCCGTCAACGACGCGGCGATCAGCTCCGGGGTGATTTCGCCCGGCCGCTCCGGCTGCAAGGCGCGCGGCACCACGCCCCGACGCGCCAGCTCCAGCCAGGGATAGACGTTGGCCGGATAATCGTCGGCGTAATAGAGGACCTCGTCGCCGGGCGCCCAATCCAGGCCTTGCGCGAAAAGGCTCAAGCCCAGCGAAGTCGGCCCGAGCAGCGCAATCTCGTCGGCGGTTGCGCCGATGAAACGCGCCGCCGTTTCCCGCGTGGCGCGGATTTGTTCCAGCGCCCGCACGTAATCGTCGGGGCCCGAGATCATCGCCGCGCGCGCGTGCTCGACGATGGCATCGGCGACCACCCCCGGCCGCGGCGCCCCCGCGGCGTGGGCGAGGGACCCTTTTTAGGCCACGATGGGGGACGCGCGG
>CAXUFU010000048.1:0-6328 GCA_964250275.1 uncultured Chthoniobacterales bacterium
GCCCGCTGCCGACCACGCCCAGGAAGCCCACGAGCATTTCGGGTTCCTTGTGGCCCAGCACGATCACCGGCGCGTGGTCGGCGGGCAGTTCGCTCCGCAAGTGGGCGGCCAGCCGCCCGGCTCTGGCCAGCAGATCACCGTAGGTGAGGGTTTCACGTTCTCCCAGCGCATTGACGCCGACATGGGCCGGACGGTCGGGCCACTCCCGCGCGCAACGCGCCAGATTTGCGAAGAGCTGCACGACGGTACGCCGGAATCAGAAGCCCTGGTAAACGAACTGCGGCAGGTTCAGCGTCCCGCGTCCGTAGATGAAAAAGAGGCAGATCGCCATGGCCAAAAGATACAGGAAGATGGCCGCGAAACGGATCGACGTTCGCGCCCGCAACGGATGCAAGGTCGCCCAGCGCGAGGCGGTGGCGAGGTCTCCCGGGCTATGGTGGGTCAGCGCGCTCAATGGAGTTGGCGGATCACAGGATTAGTTCGGCTTACCTTAGATAACTGTTGGTTGCTGGGCAAGGCAGTGGATCCGCAGAGAGTTAGGGCCGGCTCAGGGCCGCCTGCGGTCTCCGGGGCCGGTGATAGAATGCATCCAGAGCGCGGTCGTAAACAAGCCACATGAGGGCCGAAGGATGGTTCGCGTCCTGGAAGTAGTGCGGATCTTCGCCTTGCTGGGTAAACGTCAGCAGCGGGACGTGGAAAGCGGCGGTTTCCGCGGTGAGCCGCTGGTAAAATCCGGCGCAGGTCTGGGGGTCGACCCCCTGCAAGCGGCTGTAGTTGAGGTTGATCGGCTGGCAGACCACCAGCACGGAGATCCCCAGTTCCCGCGCCGTGCGCAGCAGCAAGCGGTAGTCCGTCCACTCCTGGGATCGTGCGCACCACCGGTTAAAGTTGTCATCGGCGCTGCGCTCAGGATGTTGAGGATCGACGAAGACGCGGAGCCGGTCATCGTCGAACCGGCTGCGCGGCGACATGCCGTAGGCCGAGAGCGGCGGTTGGTGCTCGGAGCGGGCGCTGGCCTGCCGCAGCCGCGCTTCCCAGTCGATCCCGGGCAGATGATCAGGCGACGCGAGAGGAGGATCGATCGAGGGGTCCTCGCGCCACCACCAGAGGCCCAGCCGGGCGTAATCGAGCTCCCGCCGCAGGCCATCATTGAGGGCTCCCAGCGGCCTCAGGGCGGACAGGAGCGCCCGGTGCAGGCTGTCATCCGCCGCCAAGCAACTGAACGCCGCTTTGAGCAACGGGTATCTGCTGAGGATATCGGGATAGTCCAGCAGCCGCCGCGCGATGTCCCGGGCGAGCGCGGGGCTAAGATGATGCTCAAAGGCAAACACGCCACCATGCAGCGGCGAGAAGTTTGCTCCGAAGCCGGGGTGGTCGAGCTCCGGCGCAATGAACCACCCTGGCGAAAGGAAGATCACGACCCGCTTGCCACCCACGTTGGCCGGTGTGGCGGCCGCGAGCTTGGTGGTGATCATCAGGCAGGTCTCGCCGGGGTTGCCGAGGAGAAACGCGCCGAAGCCGGTGGGATGGGTGCGGAAGAAGTTATCGGCCCGATTTTCTTGCGGCTCGGTCAGCTCGGAGCTGCCGTAAACCGGCAGCAGATTGGGATTGGCGAACGCCTGCCGCTGCACGGCCAGGCCGACCAATTTCTCGCGTTGCGGATAGGTGTTGAAACGTTCCGGGTGCCGCTGCAACTGGCGCTGCACGAAGATGTGGATGGCCAGCAACAGCACCGCCGTCGCCAGCAGGGCCATCACCGCTCCCCACAACCACAAGCGCGCGGGCCTCGACGCGGCGGGAACCTGGGTCGCCGCGCCCGGCGTTTTTTGCCCGGCGACAGGGGCGGCGGGAGGCGGTGTCTCGGCGCTTGGCATGTCTGCCAGTTTCGTTCGCGGGAGCGACCGGGGCCAGGGCGGCGCTAGGGCTGGCAGCGGCGCTGGATATCGGCCACCAACAGCCGCGGAGTCGCCCAGGCCTCGCGGTCGAACTCGGCCGGCGAGATCTCCAGATTGAATTGCTCGGAAAGGGCGGCGATCAACTGCACGGTGGTCATCGAGTCCATCAAGCCGCCGTCGTAGAGCTGGACGTCAGGCTCCCGCTTGACGGTGTCAGTGCCGGTGACTTCGCTGAGGATTTCGAGAGTTTTTTGTGCAACATCCATGGCGCGGAGAGGAAAATTACCGAACGGTTGCCTACAAAGAGCCATGGATCAGCCCAAAAGGGAAGCGCGGGAGTGGGTGAGGGGTGTCTCGGCGGGCCTTTTGCCTTCCGCATTCCGCTAAACGTCTTTCTGTTCTTTCACCCGGCAGGCCGGTGGTTTACATGAGGGCCTTCCGCGGGAAAACTCCAGCTACCCCTCCCCAGCACGGTGGTCCCTTACGCCAGTTTCCTCTATTTCGGCCTCGCGGGGTTCTACGTTTTCCTACCTACGTTGTTGGCCCGGCTTTATGGCCCGGTCACTCCGCCGCGGATCGCGCGGAGCTGCATCCTCGGCGGCAGCATCTTGATGGTGCTTGTCCAGTACTCGGGATTTTTCGGCTACCCGGCCTGGGGTGGACTGGCGGGCAAAGCCGGGATCGTCCTCGGCTACGTAATCGTGCAATACCTGCTGGCGCTCGCCCTGTTGCATGTGCGGGCGCAGGAGCGTTGGAAGAAAGCGGCCTGGCCGATCTGGACGGCGGTCCTGCTCACCGTGCTCCCACTGGCCTGGGCCAAGGCGATGCTCAGCGCGCAACAGCCGCTGCCGCTGTTCGCCTTCGCGGGACTTTCTTACATTTCTTTCCGGGTCATCGATGTGCTGGTCTCCATCCATGATGGGTTGGTCAAGGAGGTGCCCGCCGGCCAGTTTTTCGCGTTCACGCTGTTCTTCCCGACCCTTTCCGCCGGGCCGATCGACCGGTGGCGGCGCTTCAGCGCCGATTGGACCCGCGAGCGGACGCGGGCGGAATGCTGGGGGGATCTGGACAATGCCATCCGGCACGTGGCGCTGGGTTTCCTGTACAAATTCATCCTGGCGCACTTCGTGGAGGTTTACTGGCTCAACCGGGTGCCGGCGACCCCGAGTTTCCTCCATGGCGCCAATTACATGTACGCCTACAGCGCGTTTCTGTTTTTTGATTTCGCGGGTTACAGCGCGTTCGCGGTGGGTCTCAGCGAGGTGCTGGGCGTCTATCCACCGGAGAATTTTCGCCAGCCGTTTCTTTCCCGCGACATCAAGGACTTTTGGACGCGCTGGCATATCTCCCTCTCGTTCTGGTTCCGCGATTTCGTTTACATGCGCTTCTTGCTCATGGCCATCAAGCGCAAGTGGTTCAAAAGCCAGTACCACGCTGCCTACGTGGGCAATCTCGTGACTTTCGGCTTGATGGGCCTCTGGCATGGGCTGGCCTGGAACTATGTTATTTACGGCCTCTACCATGCGGCCTTGATGACCGGTTTCGATCTCTTCGCCCGCTGGAACCGACCGCGGCCCAAAATGCCTGCCCGCCTCTGGGGAGAAAGCCTGGCCTGGCAGGCGGCGGCGGTTTTCGTGACCATGCACGCCGTTTTTTTTGGCTTTCTCATCTTTTCAGGCCACCGTTGGTGGTGAAGAGGAGCGGAGCATAAAGGTGCAGCTTCGCAGGCTATTTGGATCTTCGCTGGGATGGCCCAGGCGGCGAGTGCTGGGCGCTTGCCTGCTGGTCCTGGCCCTAGGGGGAGCGCGGCGGACATCTGCCGAGGACACGGACAAGTCCGTGGCGGCGATCGACGAGTTCGTGACGCGGGAGATGGAGCAGCAGCGCATCCCCGGCCTGTCTCTGGCGGTGACGATCAACAGCGAGTTGATCTTCACGAAGGGTTACGGCCTGGCGAGCGTCGAACTGAAATCGCCGGCGCTAGCGGAAAGCGTGTACGAGGTGGCCTCGATCACCAAGCAATTCACCGCGGTGGCGATCCTCGAGCTGGCGCGGGCGCACAAGCTCACGCTCGATGATACGCTCGGTCATCTTCTGCCCGGGGGACCTGACTTCTGGAACCATATCACCGTCCGCAATCTGCTCACGCATACCTCGGGCATCCCGGATTTTGACGATGGCAACGTGTTCGACGTGCGGCGGGATTATTCCGAGGACGAGCTGGTGCATCTCGCCGCCGGTCTGCCGCTGAAATTCGCGACCGGTTCGCGTTGGAGCTACAGCAATACGGGCTACGTGCTCCTGGGCATCATCGTGCACCGGGTGAGTGGCAAAGCCTACGGCGATTTCCTGCGCGAAGGCATTTTTTCGCCGCTGCACATGGTCAACACGCGCGTCAACAGCGAGAGCGATATCATTCCGTTTCGCGCGGATGGCTACCGGCTGGAAGACGGCGTGCTCAAGAATCAGGAGTTCCTCGCTTCCGGGCTGCGCGGCCTCGGGGACGGCGGGATCGTCTCGACCGTGGTGGACATGGCCAAATGGGATGCCGGCCTGCAATCCGGCGCGCTGCTGCCGCCGGAGGTTTGGCAGGAGGTGTTCACGCCGGTGGCGCTCAATAGCGGCAAGACATTCCCGTATGGTTTCGGCTGGTTCATCCGCGAGCAGGGCGGTCATCCTTACTACGAGCACAGCGGCAATCTGCAGGGATTCGCGTCCCATTTCCTGCGCTTCCCGCGTGAGCGGGTGTCGGTGGTGGTGCTGGCGAACCTTTCCCAGGCGGATGCTTTCGAAATCGCGCACGGCGTGGCGAGTCTCATCCGGCCCGATCTCAAGCCGTCGGCGGACGCTCCCATCGAGGACCATGAACCGGCGGTCACCGCGCGCTTTCGCGAGGTGCTCGGCGGGCTGCGCGCAGGCAAGCTCCTGGAGAAAGCTTTCACCGACGACGGCCGCAACGCTTACAACGCGGACGTGCTGCGCGACATTCAAGCTAACTTAGCCAAGCTGCCGCCGTTTGGTGAGCTCGTGCTGATTGGCCGCCTCGATGTCGGTGACGATGTGGAGTACCGGTACTGGGTGCAGGTCGGCGCACAAAAATGGCTGTTGGAAGCTGCGCTCGATGCCGATGGCAAAATCGAGCGGATGCAATTCAATCCGTTGTGAGCGAATGAGGGTGGCACGCTGATTTCCAGCTCCGGCGCACCCGTCAAATTTCGGTGTGCATGAGCCAAGCGCAGCTTCCCTCCTCGCGCCGATTAAGGCAGCGTCGGCGGGAACCATGCACCCCCGAGTGAGCAAGGCACTCGGCGTCAACTATGAGCAGTAACGTCAGCGTTTTTCTGATCCAGCTTCTAAGCGCTTGGGGGAGCAAACGCCGGCTCAAGGATTGACCGCAGCGCAGGCACTTTCCTCAGCTATGCATGCCTCCACGACTCTTGGGCCGCCGATCGAAAAGATCGCCGTCTCCTGCTACACGGTTCCCACGGAGTCGCCGGAATCCGACGGGACGTTGCAGTGGGAGAAAACGACGCTGGTGCTGGTTGAAGCTACGGCGGGCGAGCGAATCGGCCTCGGCTACTCCTATGCGGATGTCGCGAGCGGGCAGCTGATCGAGTCGCTCTTGAGCGAGGTCGTGCATGGGATGAACGCCTTTGACGTTCCCGGGGTGCATGCCGCCATGGTGCACAAGATTCGCAATCTCGGCCGGCCCGGGATCGTGGCGATGGCGATCTCGGCGGTAGACAACGCGCTGTGGGACTTGAAGGCGAAGCTGCTCGGCGTCTCGCTGCTCGACCTGCTCGGGGCGGTCAGGGAAGGCGCCAAGATTTACGGCAGCGGCGGGTTCACCTCTTACTCCATCGAAAAACTGCAACACCAGCTCGGCGGTTGGGCGGCCGCAGGCATCGGGATGGTCAAGATGAAGATCGGGCGGGAACCCGCGGCCGATCTGGCCCGCGTGCGCGCTGCCCGGGAAGCGATCGGCCCGGCGGTCGAGCTGTGCGTCGACGCCAACGGCGCGTACTCGCGCAAACAGGCTCTTCTCCAGGCCGAGAAATTTGCCGAGCTGGACGTCCGCTGGTTCGAAGAGCCGGTCTCGTCCGATGATCTGGAGGGCTTGCGCCTGCTGCGGGATCGCGCACCGGCCGGCATGCACATCGCTGCTGGAGAGTACGGCTATGACCCTCTTTACTTCCGCCGCATGCTCGCGGCCGGTGCTGTGGATGTGCTGCAAGCGGACGCGACCCGCTGCGGCGGCATCACCGGTTTCCTGGAGGCCGGGACGTTGAGCCGGGCCTTCCAGGTGCCTTTTTCTTTTCATTGCGCCCCCGCCTTGCACGCCGCGCCGGCTTGCGCGGTGACCGGCTTCTGGGTCGGGGAATATTTTTTCGACCATGTGCGCATCGAGGAGCTGTTCTTTGACGGTGTGCCGC
>CAXUFU010000048.1:6338-11096 GCA_964250275.1 uncultured Chthoniobacterales bacterium
GAGATCGCCGGGGTGCCGGGGCTGGTCGGCGGTGCGCTCGTCCCGGACCGGACGCGACCCGGGTCCGGCTTGGAGTTCAAGCGCGCGGATGCGGCGCGTTATGCGGTCTAAACGGTTTTATGATGCTCGCTGAATTAACGCGCCACCTGTTCTTTTCTCAGCATGGCTCTGGAGCCGTGCAAAAGCTAAAGAATCGGGTCGCGGCGCACGATGGCAGCCGCCTTGACCGGCTCTGGACGAACATTCTCCCACCGCCGTTTTCAAAGGAAGCGGTAACGGTCGATCGGCACATCCGGGAAGGCCGTTTCCAGCGCAGCATGTCGCTCCTGGCCGGCGGGTCGAGCGTTCTGGCCGGCCTGGAAGTTTCCTACGAACACTACCGCGGCAGTTTCGGTCAGGAGATCATGTGGACCCCTGTCGTCCTGAGTGGCGCCATGACGGGCGCCGGCATTTGGGGGTTCTTCAGCAAGTGGGCCGCCCGGACGGTCTTGCGCTGGACTTCGTTGCTGACCTTGCTCGACAGCGTGGTGGGCTTCTACTTCCACGTGCGCGGCGTGGCGCGCAAGCCCGGCGGCTGGCGATTGCCGGTGGCGAACATCGTCATGGGACCGCCGATCTTCGCCCCGCTGCTTTTTGGGGTCAGCGCCTACCTGGGACTCATCGCCTCGTTCCTGAGACCGGAGGAAGCGCCGGAAATCGACCCGGTGCAACGGCCGATGCGCCGGTTTTTCGAAGGCAAACTTCCGCGGTCCGGCCGCGGACTGAGCGAAGGGCGCTTCCAAAAGCACCTCGCGGTTGCCACTATCCTGAGCACTTTCTTCAGCGGCTTCGAGGCGCTGTATTCTCACTACAAAAACAATTTCAAATACAAGGCACAGTGGACGCCCGTGATCATCGCCCCGGCGTTAATGGTCGCGGCGGGAGCATCCATCAAGAGCCCGAAAGTAGCGCGGACCTGGCTCCCGGCGCTTTCCATTCTGGCGATGCTCGACGGCGGTGTCGGCTTTTATTATCACGTGCGCGGTGTGCTGCGCCGGCCCGGGGGATTGAAAAAGCCCGTGTATAACATCGTTTACGGTCCGCCGATTTTTGCGCCTCTGCTCTTCGCCGCCTGCGGGATGCTTGGGCTGCTCGCCTGCCTGATGCGGAGGGAACGCCGATGAACCCAGACGACACCAACCAATCCGGCCCGACGCCGGACCTGCGGCCCCGCAACGCGGCCACTGGCCAGCCGCTGCCTCTGACCGAGCAACCCGGCTATTACGCCGGCTTTAGTACTTTGGCGCAGCAGAAGTTTTGGGATGCGGCCACGCGAAAAAAGGTGCTGGCCCGTGTGCATGAAGTGCCGCCGATCCGTTTCTTCACGGCTCAGGAAGCGCGGCTGCTGGATGCCGTGGTGTGCCATATCATGCCGCAGGACGACCGTTTTCCTGCCCGGCGCATTCCGATCGTTCCCCGCATCGACGAGCGCCTGCACCGCGGCCGGATTCCCGGCTATCGCTTCGCCAAAATGCCGCCGGATGGCGAGGCGTATCGCCTGGGATTGACAGCCATCGAGCAAATGGCGCAAACCTCCTACCAGCGAACGTTTCTAGAGCTTTCCTGGCGTGAGCAGGACGAGCTCCTCAAGTCTCTGCACGATGCGGAACCCATGGATGGGGCAGCGGATATATGGGAGAGAATGCCGGTCCACCGCTATTGGGCGCTGCTGGTGCAGGATTGTGTGGAGCAGTACTACGCGCATCCTTGGGCGTGGGATGAAATTGGCTTCGGCGGCCCGGCTTACCCGCGAGCGTATATGCGCCTGGAGCGCGGCGAACCGGAACCCTGGGAAGTCGAGGAACGCCGCTACGAGTGGCACGCGCCGGTTACTGCCGTTTCAGATCCCGCGGAGCCGGATATCGCGGCTCATGACGATCAAGCCGCCCACGGGCAGGGAGGGACGCATTGAAAAGTCCAATCGGGGGCACCTTCGAAGCGGAGGAAGATCACGTTCATCGGCTGGGTCCGATGCAGACGATCGAATTCCCCATGCGGGAATACGGGGAGAACGAGGAGATCGATTATATCGTGGTGGGAGTGGGCTCGGCCGGCGGCGTGCTGCTGCAGCGGCTGGCACGGGCGGGGTTCAAAGTGGTGGGACTGGAGGCTGGTCCGTTCTGGGATACGGAGCGGGATTGGGTCAGCGACGAGGCGGGATCACACCAGCTTTACTGGGAGGATCTTCGCATCACGGGAGGGAAAAACCCGTTGGCTCTGGGCGCGAACAATTGTGGCAAGGGCGTCGGCGGGGGGTCGGTGCACTGGGCGGCGTTCACGCCGCGGTTTCATCCGTCAGACTTCGAGGTCTACACGCGCGACGGGGTCGGCGCCGACTGGCCCATGTCTTACTGGGACCTGAAGCCCTACTACGAACTGCTGGAACTGGAGATGCCAGTGGCCGGGCCGGCTTATTATCCCTGGGGCGATCCGCACGGCTACGCCTTCGGTCCGCACCCAATGGGCGGGGTGGGGAACACGCTCGTGCGCGGTTGCACGAAGCTCGGCATCGGTGTCTGCGCGGGTGGCCCGGTGGCCATCCTGAGCGGCTCACGCGGCAATCGGCCGCATTGCATCTACCGTGGATTTTGCATTCAGGGCTGCAAAGTCGGAGCGAAAGCGAGCACGCTGGTGACGCACGTGCCCGACGCCTTGGAGAATGGCGCCGAAATCCGCGACCGCTGCATGGTCTCGCGCATTGCGCACGACGCGAAGACGAATCGGGTGACCGGCGTCAGCTATTTCGACGCGGACGGCACCGAACGCTTTCAGAAAGCGAAGGCGGTCATCGTCTCAGGGTATGCCATCGAGACGCCGCGCCTGTTGCTCAACTCGGCTTGTACCGGGCACGAAAACGGGTTGGCCAACTCGAGCGGAACGGTGGGCCGCTACCTCATGGCGCAAGCGGGTAACGTGATCCTGGGCCGGTTCGACGAGCCGGTGCGGATGTATAAAGCTCCGCCGGCGCACGCGTTGACCGAAGAGTTTTATGAAACGGATCCGAAACGGGATTTCGCCCGCGGCTTTGCCATTCAAACGGTAGGCCCGCTGCCCATCGCGTTTGCCAAACAGATGATGGCCGCACGCGGCTGCTGGGGCTGGGGCATGCGCCGGATGATGATGGACTATAATCACTGGGCGGCCTTCGGACTCCTGGGCGAAATCCTACCCTGGCCGGATAACCGGGTGACGCTGGCAGAAGAGGTCGATCAGTTCGGCTTGCGGGTCGCGCACGTGAACTTCGGCCTGCACGATAACGACGATAAGCTGATCAAATTCGGCAAGGACAAGGTGGAGCAAGTGATGCGAGCCGCCGGGGCGCAAGAGGTCGTCCAGGAGGCGCGCTACGCCCACCTCGTCGGTGGCGCCCGCATGGGCAGTGACCCGGCTACCAGCGTGGTCGATTGTTTCGGCCGGACACACGACATCGCGAATCTCTTCGTCTGCGACGGCAGCATGCTGCCGACCCAGGGTTCCGCCAACCCGGGACTGACCATCCAGGCGCTCGCCGCCCGCACCGCGGATTATCTGATCTCGCAAAGCGCCACCATCTTTAGCTCTGACCGGCGAGATATGACCCCGCCGCCGGTCCGCCGTGAACTTTCTCCTCCCGGCACGCATGGCCCGGGCGTCCCGCGGCTCGCCAATCTCTGACATGACGCCTCTGCCTCGCCCAAGCCGCCGGACCGTGCGCTGAAAGGAGCCGATGTCCGCCCCTCAGCCAGACATTCGGTGTGTGCTCTCCGCCCGGGCGATCAACGGTGAATCCCCGGCGTGGTGCGCGCCGGAGAAACGTCTGTACTGGATCGACGTTAAGAAGCCAGCCATGCACCGCTTCGATCCGGCGACGGGCGAGGATGAATGCTGGATGTTGCCGTCCTGGATCGGGTGCGCGGTTCCGGGAGGCGCCGGCCGCGTCCTCATGGCCCTGCGGGACGGTGTCGCGTGGCTGGATTGCCCGAGCGGCGAACTGCATATGCTCGCCCCGGCGCCTTTCGACGCGCGGCAGAACGCCGCCAACGACGGCAAATGCGACCCGCAGGGCCGATTCTTGTTCGGCACTATGTATCACCCGCTCGCGCCGGCGCCGACGAACGCCCCCGCAGCAGGCCCGATTTTTCGCTTCGACGCCGGCACGCGGCAGTTCCGGCCCCAGACTCGGGACATCACCGAATCCAACGGCATGGCCTGGAGCCCGGACGGGTGTACGATGTATCACGCGGCGACCAAAGAAAAAACGATCCACACCTTCGACTTCGACGCTCGGGAGGGTTCGCTGTCCAATCGCCGCATCTTTGCGACGGTCGAGGCCCCCGACAACGGAGGTCCGGACGGCGGCGCCGTGGATCAGGAAGGCTTTTACTGGAGCTGCGTTTTCGGCACTGGAAAGGTGTTGCGCTTCGACCCGGCCGGCAAGATCGAACGCGAGATCGTTATGCCGGTGCTTAATCCCACGATGCCGGCTTTCGGCGGCGAGGATCTGCGCACCGTGTACGTGACGACAGCCCGCCGCCAGGATTCGGCGCTTACCGATTGGCTCCATCCGCACGACGGGAATTTATTCGCGTTCGAGGCCCCGGCTCCGGGAGCCCCCTGCGCGTTGGCCGACAACGCCTATTTCGTCTAGACGAGAGCAGATGAGAAAATGGCGTAGCCGGTAAGTTCCGGCTGTAGGGCGGGCGCTCCGCCTGCCGGGTACAGCGCCATCCCCCGGCAGGC
>CAXUFU010000049.1:0-11015 GCA_964250275.1 uncultured Chthoniobacterales bacterium
GGTGGCCCGCACTTGCGAGCGCGCGCCGGGCTCGGCGCCCGCGGCGCGGCGGTCGAGCCGCTGGTCCGCGAACGCGTAGCCCTTAAAAATCCCACCCACGGCAACCAGGATCAGCACCAGGACCACCAGCAGAGAGCCCGCGAAGATGAACAGCCATTTGACGCTCACGTCCCGCGTCTCATGGCCAAGCGCGACGGCCTGGCGCAGCGCGGGATCGTGCGGCGCGATGGCTCCCGGGTGCGGAAGTTTAGTGTCCATGGGCCAGCGCCTCCGGCATGCGCGGATCGTTTTTCGGCAGCAAAGCCCGGGTCCGCAGCCGGGCAAAAAACACCGCCAGCCAAATGCCGCCGATGCCCAGCAAGGCGGCCACATCCATCCAGCTCAGATAGAAGCGCAGCGTGTGCAAGGACGGTTCCACCTGCCAGAAGACATCGAGCGCATGCACGGCGAGAAGGCCGCACGCCAGCAAGCGCAGCACGGCGACGTTCTCTTTGTTTTCCCGGGAGAGCAGCAGGCAAAAAGGCAGGAAGAAGTTGCCCAGCCCAAGCAGGATCGTCACGACCTTCCAGCCATCCGACACCCGGTGCAGGTACCAACCGATCTCTGAGGGCAGGTTGCCGGACCAGATGATAATCAACTGCGAGACGGCCAGGTAGGCCCACATCATGACGAAGGCGAGCAGGAAATTACCCAGCGAATGGAAATGCTCCGTCCGGACCACCCCGCGCCAGGGTTCCCGCTCGTGCACGAACGTCAGCAGCAAAAGGCTAAACGCGAACGCGGCCAGGATCCAGCCGATGATGATCTGCGCCGGAAAGATGGTCGAATAAAAGACCGGTTCGAGCACCATGACCCATTCCACCAAGGCCAATGTCGTGATGAGGGTGAACAGCACGACGCCTGGCCCGCTCAAAGTCCGCAGCCGACGGGTGGGAGCCGGGTCGGTGGTGCGGTCTTGGGCGAAAGACCAGCGGTTGAGGAGGAGCGCGAGCGCGATCCAACACCCGAAAGTCACCACCGCGCAGGCGAAAAACATCGGGACATTGAGTAGAGCATGTCTCCTTTGCAGCGTGAGCTCCTGGGATACTTCGTGGGGTTGGGCCCAGGGGTACAGATAGTGCAGGCCGAAACAGATGGGCACAAAGAACAGCGCCATGAGCGGCAACAGCATGACCGCCGCTTGCAGGAAACGCTGGATGACATAGCCCCAGCCGCCGCCGGTCAGATGGTGCAGCATCAGCACGCACAGGCAGCCGAGCGAGAGCCCGAGCCAGAAAAGAAATCCGACCAGATACGAAAAGAAAAACTGCCGGGGATCGACGAACGCCCCCACGGCGCAGGCGGCGAGTCCCACGATTCCAACCACCAACGCCACCAGCGGCGCACGGCCGAACAGATCACGCCGTTCCAGCGTCTGAGAGGGCGGGGACATTTCTGCCGTGGCGGCACTCATCCTTTCACTCCCTCCAGGGTTGACCGCTGTTCGGCCGGCACGTCTTCCAGGCGGCCGTCGCGGCTGAGTTGCAGGGCACGAATGTAGGCTGCGATGGCCCAACGGTCGCGCGGTTCCACTCGGCTGGCGTAGGAGTACATGATGCCGTAGCCGTTGGTGATGACCGTGTACAAGTAACCGGGCGGTGCGTTCCGCAGCCGGTCGATGTGATAGGAGGGAGGCGGCGGGTAATCGCGCCGGACGATCATGCCATCGCCTTCGCCAGCGGCGCCGTGGCAGACGGCGCAGTAGATGTTGTAACGTTCCTGCCCGCGCTTGAGCACGTCCGCGGAAATCGGCACAGGGAAGCTGGCGGTCAGGGTGCCGTCGTCATTCTTGCCGGTGAAGAAAACCGTGTCTTCATCGAGATGCCCGCGGGGGACAGTGTGCGGCGGCAAAGGCCGGGCGGACGTCTGGTCGGCGAAAAACTCGTCCGGCCGCAGCGGCTTGTACTTTGGTTGGTTGTACATGTCTTGCCGGCAGCCGTTGCCGGCGAGGGCCAGGGAGCACAAAGCCGCGGTCTGGGCAGCGCGGGCCAGAAACCTCGGACTCGTCATCGCTTTACCTCCGTCACCTCGCGGGCGGCCAAGTCGCTTTCCATGAACGTGCGGGTGAGCATGCGATCCCATTGCGGGTCGGTGGTTTCGATGCACAGGAAAAACCGGTCGACCGTAGCGCGCTCGATGCCCGCCGCGTGGAAGATCGGGTGGTGCAGCCGGGGCAGGCCGTTGAGATACAACATGCCGAGCACTCCGGAGATGGCGGCCAGCAGCACCGTCAGCTCAAACGTGACGGGGATGAACATCGGCCAACTGTGAAAGGGCCGGCCACCGATGTTGTAGGGATAATCGATCACCATTGAGTACCACTGCATGAAGTAGCCGCCCGTCCCGCCGGCGATCCCGCCGAGCAGGAAAATGAGCGGCAGCAACGTCTTGCCGCGGCCCATGGCCTGCGGCAGACCTTCGACGGGGATCGGGCTGTACGCGTCCATTTCCCGGTAGCCGGCTGCATACGCCTTCCGGGTGGCCGCAAGCAGCGCTGCCGGCGAATCAAAACGGGCCAACAAGCCGTGCAGGGTGCGGTGACCCGAGTCCGTGGCAGCGATGCGCAGTTCGGCGGTGGTCATGGCGTTGCCTCCTTTTGTTTAGGCTGGCTTTCCCCGTCCGCCACGAGCTCGCGCACCTCGGTCATCGAGATCATCGGCAGGAAACGGATGAACAGAAAGAGCAGGGTAAAAAACATTCCGATGGTACCCGCCAGCGTGGCGTAGTCCCAGAAGGTGGGCGAGTACATGCCCCAGGACGACGGCATGAAGTCGCGGTGCAGATTGACGATGACGATAACGAAACGCTCCATCCACATGGCGAAGTTGATGCTCAGCGCCACGAGGAAAAGCATCCACGGCGTCGTACGGATTTTGCGGGACCAGAGCGCCTGCGGAATGACGATGTTGCAGGTCACCAACAGCCAGTAGGACCAGCCATAAGGCCCGAAGGCCTGATTGTAGGCTTGATAGCGCTCGAAAAGATCACCGCTAAACCAGGCAAAGAAGGCCTCGCAGATATAGCCGTAAGCCACGATCTGGCCGACCGTCAGCATGATGTTAGCCATGTTGTTCAGCGTCCGTTCCGTGACGTACGCCTCTAACCCATAGAGCTTGCGGATGGGGATGAGGATGTTCAGCACCATGGCGAAGCCGGAGTAGATGGCGCCGGCGACAAAGAAGGGCGGGAAAATGGTGGTGTGCCAGCCCGGCAGGATCGCCACGGAAAAGTCGAAGCTGACGACGCTATGCACCGAAAGCACCAGCGGAGCGGCCAGGCCGGCGAGCAGCAGATAAGTAATTTTATAACGCTGCCAATGGACCGCCGAGCCTCGCCAGCCGAGCGCGCCAAGCCCGAAAAGAATCTGTTTCCAACGTGCGTCAGACCGGTCACGCAGCGTGGCAAGGTCTGGAATGAGGCCCACGTACCAAAAGATCAACGAAACGGTGAAATACGTGCTGACCGCAAAAAAATCCCACACCAGCGGACTGCGAAAATTCGGCCACAAGCCCATCGTGTTCGGGTAAGGGACGAGCCAGTAGAAAACCCACGGGCGGCCCAGATGCAGCAAAGGGAACATGCCCGCGCAAGCCACGGCAAAAAGGGTCATCGCTTCGGTCAAGCGGTTGATCGAGTTGCGCCACTTCTGAAAGACCAGCAGCAGAATGGCGGAGATGAACGTGCCGGCGTGGCCGATCCCGATCCACCAGACAAAGTTCGTGATCGCAAAGCCCCAGGCGACGGGGATGTTAATGCCCCAGAGGCCGACGCCCTTGTAAAACAAGTAAGTGACGGCAAATAAAAAGAGCATGAGCAGGCCGAACGCGAGCGCGAAGCCGACGACCCAGCTTCGCGGATGTTTGCCCTGGATGACGATGTCGCCGATCTTCGCCGCAACGCTCTCGTAGGTTTGCCCGGGACCCAGCATGCGGTCCGGATAACCGAGGGGCGACCGGTGCCCGGAGCCGTTCGCCCCGTTTCGCGCGGGCGCCTGCGGCGGCGTGGGGAGTGGCGCGGGCTCGGGCATCAGGTTTCCATCTCCGGGTTGGGGTTGGTGATACGCGCGAGATAGCTCGTGCGCGGCCGCGTGTTGAGCTCCGCCAGCATCTGGTAGTTGCGGGGCTGCCGCTTGAGCCGCGAGACCCGGCTAGCCGGATCGTTGAGATCGCCGAAAACGATCGCCTCGGTCGGGCAGGTCTGCTGACAGGCAGTCAAGATCTCGCCGTCGCGCACGTGGCGATCCTCCTTGTCGGCGGTGATCTTCGCTTCGTTGATGCGCTGCACGCAGTAGGTGCACTTTTCCATTACGCCGCGCGAGCGTACGCTCACATCCGGGTTACGCTGCAGCTTGAGAGTGAGGGTGGTGTTATCCGGCCACTGGAGAAAATTGAAGCGGCGGACTTTGTACGGGCAATTATTGGAACAATAGCGCGTACCGATGCAGCGGTTGTAGACCTGCTCGTTAAGTCCCTCCGGGCTGTGCACGGTGGCCGCGACCGGGCAAACGACCTCGCACGGCGCGTTCTCGCAGTGCATGCACGGCACCGGCTGATGATACATGCGTGGGTAATCGGCAGCGCCCGCGTAGTAGCCGTCGACGCGGATCCAGTGCATCTCGCGGCCGTTGATTACCTCGCCCTTACCCACGATGGGGATGTTGTTCTCCGCCTGGCAGGCCACGATGCAAGCGTTGCAGCCGATGCAAGTGTTGAGGTCGATGGCCATGCCCCAGGCGTAACCCGGGTAGGTATGATCGGGCGGATAGAGGGTTTCGTCCGCAGCCGGGTGTTCGGCCTCGGCGAGGGCGAAGTCGGGCCGGCGGTCGTATTCCTCGAGCGTGCCGGTGCGGTACAGATCACGGCCTTCCAGGCTGAAATGGCTCTGGGCGGAGGCGAGGCGCCAGCGCCGGCCGTCCACCTTGCGTACTTGCAGGCCCGCGCCGTGGTACATGGCAGCGGTCGTGCGCAAGGCATAGGCATTGCACCCCTGGCCCGTGCCGACGCGGCCCGCGCTGGTACGCCCGTAGCCGAGGTGGACCGCCACCGAGTTTTCCGCCTGGCCGGGCATGATCCAAACCGGTGCGTGCAGGCTGCGGCCCTGAAACGTCAACTCGACGACATCTTCGTTGTGGAGGTTGAGGCGCTCGGCCAGCTTCGGGCTGAACAGGGCGGCGTTGTCCCAGGTGAGTTTGGTGATCGGCTTGGGTGTTTCCTGCAGCCAGCCGTTGTTGCTGAAGCGGCCATCCCAGATCGTAGGATCGGGCCGGAAGACGATCTCGTAGCCGGCTTCCGGCTCTGGGGCGTCGGGCGCTTCCGCCGGGCTGGGGAAGCTCGGCAGGCTGGGGGAAGCCGCCGGAGCGGGAGCAAGCCCAGCGCAGATCATCTTGCGCCACGCTTTCTCGAAGGCTTGCGGCGGTTGGCCGGTCTGCCAGCGGGCGCGCACGATGTCGTAAGCGCCCCGGGAGTTTTGGGCGAGCACGAGCGCGTCGAGCAACTCGTGCGCGCTCCGGCCCTGATACAGCGGCTCGATCAAAGGTTGGACGATCGAAGGCGTACCGTCGAAAGCGAGCGCATCGCTCCACGACTCGAGGAAATGCGCTTGCGGCACGTGCCACTGGCAGAAGACCGAGGTTTCGTTGTAGAAATACCCGCACTGGACGTGGCGCTTGACCTTGCCCATCGCTCCGGCAAAATCCAGGTCGGCCGGCGCGTTGTACACGGGGTTGCCCCCGATCTGCACCAGCAGATCGACGTGGCCCGCGTGCATGTCGGCGGCCAGCTCTTGCAGAGAGGCCGTCTGCTTGCCGGGATGCGCGGCCACAACCGGGTGATAGGTCACCGTCGCGCCGACGTTGCCGCAAGCCACATTGATGGCGTGGACGGCCTGGTGAACCCACGGCGGCTGGCCTTCGCCGGCCAGCACCAGACCGGCGCCCCGGTGGGCACGCAAATCCCTTTTTGCGCCCTCGATCCAAGCGGCCTGCCAACCGTTCACCGGCACCGAGGGCGGAGCGCCGGTCATGACCAGGAGACCTTGTACCAACTCGGCAATCTGAGCGGCGCCGCAGGCCAGCCGGTGGTCAGCCACGCTGCCCGTGATCGTGGGCGTGGGTTCGGCCACGTAGAGGCGGTTCATCTCGGACGAGACGGCGCGTCCCTGGGCGAACTGCCGGGCATAAGCCAGGCTGGCGGGATGGCTGAAAAGAAAGTCGCTATCCAGGGCGACGATCACCCGGGCGGGCTCGAAGTGGTAGCGCGGCTCCAGGAGCGCGCGGCCATCGCCGCCGAACTGGATGTTGTCCCGGTTGCAGGGCTCGTACTGGTGCCATTTGGCCCGCGGATACTGGGTCAAAAGCTCCTCGATCTGCGCGGCCTGGGTGGGGGAGGTGACCGTCTCCGTCAGCAGGCGCAGGCCCGCCCCGCCTTTGGGCGCCTGTTCGGCCAAGGCAGGTACCAGATCGGCCAAAAACTCCTCCCAACTGCTCGTCTCGCCGGCGCGCAGGACGGTCTTGGTGCGATCGGGATCGTACAACTCGAGCACGGCCGCCTGCTGAAAAACGTTCGCCGCGCCCAGGCTCATCGGGTGGTCCGGGTTGCCTTCGATTTTTGTCGGCCGGCCCTCGTGACTTTCCACCAGGACACCCGTGGCGTAGCCGCCGATGGTCATCGCGGTCGCGTATTGCAGCGGAACGCCTAGGACCAAGTCTTCCGGCTGTTTAACGTAGGGCAGGATCTGCTCCTGCGGCTGGCGCGTGCAGGCTGCCAAGCCGGCCAAACCGATGGAGGCCGCCATGATTTTGAGGAACTGCCGCCGGCTCGGCCCATCGGCCCACTCGCTCGCCCCGGCCGGATATTCGCGTTGCAGCCACGCCTGAAACTCGGGCGTATCCGCCGCGGCCTCCAGGCTGCGCCAATACTTGCGGCCGCCGGCGCTCTCGGCCGCGAGCTTGGACCGCAACGCCGCCAAATCGAAGCGCGGCGGCGGCGGCCCGGGTAGGCTGGCCTCGCGGTGGTAAGAGGCAGGATCGCTCATCGTGGTCAACGGTGGCAGGTCGCGCAATCCGTCAGGACGCCGGAAGATTGGACGTGATAATCCCGGACGAGTTGACGCGCCTCATCCAGCTTGCCCTCGTCTTTGAGTGCGACCCGTTCCGGATTGAAAACCTGCTCCCGCGGCGCGATAAACTTCTCCGGGTGCCGATGGCATTGCAGGCACCAGCTCATGTAGAGCGTCTGGCTTTGCCAGGTGAGCTGCATCTCGTTGACGCGCCCGTGGCAGGCGGTGCAGCCGATGCCCTTGTTGACGTGGATCGAGTGGTTGAAGTAAACGAAGTCCGGCAGATCGTTGACCTTTGTCCAATGGATCGGCTGGTTATCCGTCAGGCTTTGGCGGACGGGCGCGAGCATTGACTGGTCCGTGTAGAGCTGGCTGTGGCAAGTCATGCACGTTTCGGTGGGCGGCACACCGGCGTAGGAGCTTTTTTCCACGCCGGTGTGGCAGTAGCGGCAATCGATCCCCAACTGCCCGACGTGGTGTTTGTGGCTAAACGGCACGGGTTGGTTAATGGGTGCGTTCATCCGCGTGGCCCAGGGGGACCATTCCACCGCGTAGAGCGCACCGACCAGCACGACCAGGCTGGCGGGTACGGTAACGATCACCGCGCGTGCCAACGAGTTGCTGCCAACAGGAAAAATCTGCGCCATGAAACCGGTTTGGGGAACGGATCGGTTTTGTTGGGAAAGAGGAGTTTCGTTGAAGCCCCGCGGCTCGAAAACACCTCAATCGCGCTAGCCCGAAACCGTGGACTTACGCACGACGAAGCTGCCATTCGTAAAGGACATTAGGCATGGCTCGGCGCGCCGGTCCCCGGGCTGCCGGCAGCGCGTGCGGTCGGCATGGCGCGACCCGCTTCCAAGGAACGTCTGCTAGCCAGCAAGGAACCGGCTCGGAGAGCCATCCCCATTCCCGGTTTATGGGGCGCAAAAAGCGCTACTCGTAGGTGATCTGGAGGCGGAGAAAAAGCCTCTGGTTCAACTGGATCGGGATCGACGCCGTGACCGGCGCGCCCAAGGTCATCGTTCCTTGGTTCACGAGGTTCGAAGTCCAGTTGATCAAATCCGGGGAGCTCTGCGCCAGGTAAGTCACGTCAGAACGCCATGGCGTGTACGTCAGGGTCAAGTTGCCGGAAATGACCTGTGGCTGCGGTAAATCGGCCGCGCTCGAAATGTTCAACGCGTAACTCTCCAGGGGAGACAAGCCGTTGGCTTGTACCGTGGTATCCGGGACGCCCGCGCCGATGCCATTGGCCGCTTTCCAGAGCGGGTACGTCACTGGCGTGACGGTGAGGTCCACGCCGGCCGAGTCCGTGGCGGTGCCGAGATTATCCATGACCCGCACCCAGCAGCGGTATGAGCCGGTGGCCACGTTCGGCCAGGAGAAGGTATAGGGAGGCGCGGTCGACGTTCCCAGCGGCACCTGGTTGGCAAAAAATTGCACGCTTGCCACAGCACCGGCGGGGTTCGCCGCAGCGGCGGCCACCAGGTTGATCGTGCTCGCGGTGAAACAAACAGCGCCTTCGGCCGGTGAGGTGAGGCTGGCAGTGGGTGCGGTATCACCGTTGTTGAACGTGACCGTGAAATACTTCGTCGGCGTGCCGCTGGTATCGGCTTGCGAGGAGTAGAGGCGGAACGTCTGGCCGATCTCGTATGGATTGTTGGTCACCGGATCGACCGGCCAATTGTACCAATAAAGCCGCTGCGGAAAGCTGTAGTTGGCCGGCTGCCAATTTTGGGTGGCGATATTGGTGCACGTACTGATCCAGCATTGGTTGCTCGTGTCGTGCCCGATGGCGACGTACTCGTTCAGATAGGTGTTGAAGTGCACGACACTCATGTCGGTGCCGGAAAAGATCGCGCCGGCGACATAACCCGTGCCGGCGAAGACAGGATCTTCCAGGCCACCGAGGCCCGGTTGCGTCCAGGTGCCGCCGCTCCACTTGGACCACGCCCCCGGGGCCATCGCGGCGGAGATGGGACAGCGCGCCACGCTCATGACCTGATTGCTCCGCCAGCCGGTCGACGCATTCACCCAGGCCGTCATGTAGTAGAGATAGAAATATCCTCCGGTCCGATCCACGAACAGGTACGTATCGCCACAGCCGAAATCCTGGTAGGCAGACGTGGGCGTGGGCGCACCGGGCCGGTTGGCGTTAGGCGTGATGATGTCGCCCGCGTAGGTCCAGGTGGCGCCTTGGTTGGTCGAGACCGCCACGCCGATGCGGCGTTTCCACAGGAAGGCCTGGCGCGGCACCGCGTAATCATACTCGACGTGGATGATCGCGTAGTAAGTGCCATTGGGGGCTTCCCACATGGCGTCGGTCCAGTAGGCGTCATCATGGTTGGGCTGGGTGAAGGAGCCATCCCGCGTCCCGGGGGGCTGCGCGACCAGGGTATCGAGGGTGGTGCCGGAGTAGCGATACCAGTTGGGGTAAAGCGAGGTCTGAACCCAGAGCGTGGGACCGTCCTGCACGACGCCCGCCTCGGCGTCTTCGGTGTTCAAGAGCGGAACGGCCACGTCCGGCCCGGCGGTCCAGGTAAAAGCTCCGGCGGACCGGGCGGGCAAAGTCCACCCGGCTGCAACCAAAGTCAGAGCGAGCCAAAAAGCCGTTGTGGAGCGCATGCTATTCGTGACGGACGCTTGTGCTGAAAAGATACCCAGGAGATCGTCGGCCGGCCGACTGACTCACCGCTGCCCTTTGCGACGGCGGTTTATAGGCTGCCGGTCAAAATAATGCAACTTCGCGGGTCTGCTATTTCAGCTCGGGCGCGGCGTCTGCCCTGTCGTCTTCTGGTTGCCTGAACCGCGCCTCGACTGATCACGGAGCCGGTGGCTTGGCCTCGAAGACAGCGGCCGCGGTGGCCAGATCCAGCGCCCGTTGAATGACCAGATCGCGCAACGGCGGTTTGGGAGGTGGATCGCCGCGCCGGCGGGCTGCCTGCAGATCGCGGGCGGCATCGAGCTCGGGGTTGGCGCCCGTGACGAGCGCGAGCTCATTGAAATGCGGGCGCTCCGTTTCGAAGACAAACGGCGCCATGCCTTTGCTCTGGCTTTGTTTGAAGACCGCCATCTTATCGGCCAGGGAAAAATCGACGGAGACGTCCGGCCTCACGCCGCTGGGGAAAATGCTGGCGTCGGCGGGCAACACCACCTGGCTGACCGCCACCCGGAGCATTTGGCCGCCGCTCAAGCGCAGATCCGCGTACTCGACCGCTTGCCCCGCCGTGGGAGCACCCACGACCAGGGAACGATCATAATAGCGGATGACGGCCGCGATGACCTCGGCGGGCCCGGCGGTGGTGGCATCGGCGGCAATGACAACCATGCCGTTGAATGCCGGGTCAGCATTTGAGGTAAAGAGCCGCTCCTGGTTGTTGCTGGGCTTCTTGAGCGTAAAAAGCGGCTTGCCCTTGGCGATGAAGCGCCGGCTGACGTCTGCCGCCAAATCGAAATCGCTGCTCGTGCCGGTGGCGCGCAGGTCCAGGATCACCGCGCCCAGATTTTGATCGGCAAACCCTTTGAGGGCCTTGTCCAAACTCGCCAGATGATCCTTGGTGAGCGCGCCCAGCCGAATGTAGCCGGCCCGGTCGCCCAGCGCCTCGGAGAGGAAGCCGTCCGGCACGCCCTCGGCAGGTGGCGGGTGGTTGTCGGCCTTGGGCAGCAGCATGGCGCCGTTTTGCAAACGGGCCAGCAGGCCGGAGAGCGTGGCGCGGGCGAGAGCGCGGTCGTCGACGTCGGCCGGTTGGATGTAATTCGCGCGCAAGAGGCTGACGGCTTCCTGCAACTCGCCCTGGCTCAACGCGTTCACAAGTGCATCCCGATCGTTGACGAGCGAGCTGGGCGGATTGGCGGGAGCGGGAGCTTCCGGGGCGGTTGGCGGCGCCGGCGCCGGCGTTGGGGTCGCGGCTGGAGCAACGGAG
>CAXUFU010000050.1:0-10958 GCA_964250275.1 uncultured Chthoniobacterales bacterium
TTGCCCGGTGCGCCCGAGCTGGAAAGCGCTCGAAATCTGCCAGCATCGGGAGCGGGAGAAGCTGTTCCTGCAGCGCCACGGTTATCCGCATGCCGCCTTCCGCGTCGTCACCAGCGCCGCCGAACTCGCGCCGGCCATGCAGGAACTGGGCGTCCCGTGTGTCTTGAAGACCGCGCAGTCTGGCTACGACGGCAAGGGGCAGTTGCGCCTCGAGCCCGGCATGAGCGCGCAGGAAGCCTGGCAAAAATGGGGCGGCGGCCCGGCGGCACGCGGGGTCTTGGAAGCCTGGGTCGATTTCGAAGCGGAACTCTCCGTTATCTGCGCGCGCAATCCGGCGGGCGACCTCGTGTCATTCCCGGCCATCGAGAACATTCACACCCACCACATTCTCGACCTATCAATTGCGCCAGCGCGTTTTTCACCGGCGATCCTTGCCCAGGCGGCGGAGTTGGCAACCGCCGTCACGGAGACGCTGGCCATTGAAGGCTTGCTGGCCGTGGAGATGTTTCTGACCAAGGCCGGGGCGCTCGTCGTTAACGAACTCGCGCCGCGTCCGCACAACTCCGGGCACCTGACGTTCGACGCGTGCGTGACCAGCCAGTTTGAGCAGCACACCCGCGCGATCTGCGGGCTGCCGCTGGGCAGTCCGGCGCTGCAAACTCCCGCCGTGATGGTGAATCTGCTCGGCCATTTGTGGGGCCGGAATTTCAAAGCGCCAGATTGGCTCCCGGTCCTCACGGAGCCGGCGGCAAAACTGCATCTCTACGGCAAACAGGGCGCTAAACTGGGCCGCAAGATGGGGCATTTCTGCGTGCTCGACCCCTCGCGCGAGGTGGCGTTGGCCAAGGCGCTCGCCATCAAGGCGCGCCTGGAAAACTACCTGCCCTAGGCGGCTGCAACGGCCGAAGCAGCGAGCTTGCGCGCCAACCGGCTTTTGCGGCGGTCGGCGACGTTCTGGTGGATCACGCCGCGCTTGGCGGCTTTGTCCAACTCGGACACAAGGCTCTGGTAGGTCGCGCGAGTCAGCGCCGGATCACCTTTCGTACCGGCGGTGAACTGGCCGGTCATCCGCTTCTGCTCGGTCTTCAGCGCGCTCAAGACCCGGCGGTTCCGGAGGGTCCGGGTCTTCGTCTGACGGGCGCGTTTGGCGGCGGATTTGGTATTGGCCATGGTCGGGAGTGCAGTGGGTTGCGGGTGAGGAAGCTCCCGTTAACCTTGCAAGCTGTCAACCACGAATCCGTCTTCCCCGTACGTTCCGGTTGTAGGGCGGGCGCCTCGCCTGCCGGGAACGGCGCCGGAAGCAGCAGGCGGAGCGCCCGCCCTACAACCCAGAAGCTGGCGTGACACAAGCCCAGCAACAACCTTGGCGCTTTGCCCCCCGCATGCGAGCACCAAGCCCGACCCTCACTTCAGATCCGCGAACAAGTTCGGCTGGCTATCGGCGGCGACGAGGTAATTCTCCCGCGTGTCCCGCCGCTCCATAATGTACTTGTCGAGCGCAGGATCGACCGGGATGGGGTAGTTCCCGGTAAAACACGCGAGACAAAACGAGTTCTCGGCCAAGCCGACCGCGCGCACCATGCCGGGCACATCCAAATAACCCACGCTGTCGGCGCCCAGGTAATCGCAGATCTGTTGATGGGTCAGTTGATTGGCCAACAAGTTCTTCGGGTCCGGAAAATCGATGCCGTAGTGGCAGGCGTGCCGATGGGGCGGGCAGCTCACCCGCATGTGGACTTCCTTGGCCCCGGCCTCGCGCAGGCTGACTACCCGCGCCCGCGCCGTCGTGCCGCGCACGATGGAATCGTCGACCACCACCACCCGCTTGCCCTTCACCGCACCCTTGATCAGGTTGAGTTTGATGCGGACGTTGAAGTCGCGGATGAGCTGGCTCGGCGCGAGGAAGGTCCGGCCGATGTAGTGGTTGCGCACGAACGCGTGCTCGAACGAGACCCCCATCTCCTGGGCAAACCCCAGCGCAGCGTAGTTCCCGGAGTCCGGCACGGGCACGACGATGTCCGCCTCAGCCGGATGGAGCCGCGCGAGTTCGCGTCCCATGCTGGTGCGGGCGGCGGCCACGTTGATGTCGTCGATCAGGCTATCGGGCCGGGCGAAATAAACGTATTCGAAGATGCAGAACGCTTTTTTCTCCTGCCGGAACGGCCACTCGCTGCGGATGCCGTCCTCATCGATGATGAGCACCTCGCCCGGGAGCACCTCGCGCAGGAACTCGGCGTGAATGAGATCAAGCGCGCACGTTTCTGAAGCGAGGACGAAGGCATCATCGAGCTTGCCCAGGACCAGGGGCCGGAAGCCAAAGGGATCACGCACGCCGACAATTTCCCGCTCGCTCATGATGACGAGCGAAAAGGCGCCCCGCGCCCGCGACAACGCCGAGAGCGCGCTCTGGCCCGGCTGCACCGGTTGGGCCAGCAGGTGCAGCATGATTTCGCTGTCGTTGGTGGTCTGGAAAATGGCGCCGCGGGCTTCCAGCTCATCCCGCAACACGTCGGCGTTGATGAGATTGCCGTTGTGCGCGAGCGCAATCTGGCCGCGGCTGCCGTGGCCGACCATGGGCTGGGCGTTGATCAGGTTGCTCGAACCGGTGGTCGAATAGCGGGTATGTCCGATGGCGCGGGTACCCTGGAGCCGCTCGATGTCCGCGCCCTGGAAAACCTGGGCCACCAAACCCATTGCCTTATGCAGGCGGAAAGGCTCCGCCCGTTCACTGGCCGTGACGATGCCAGCGCTCTCCTGCCCGCGGTGTTGGAGCGCAAACAGCCCGTAATAAGTTAGCGCCGCCGCGTTCGGGTGGTTGAAGACCGCGAAGACGCCGCATTCGTGCTGCGGATAGACGGAAATCGGTTCAGCCACGGTTCTGGAGGGTTTTCAGCGGGGCAACAAGAAGAGACAGAGCACAACCTGAACCAATCCGGGGCTCATGCTGCCGTCATGCAACAGCCGATCGCAGTATACCATTTCTCATGGAGCGCGGCAGTCTTCCAAGTGTAAAACTCCGCCGCAGCCAAACTTATCCGCAACTCATCGCCGCCCACCTGGCCGATTTCCCGCACCGGGACGTCATGCAATCTAGCCAATGCCTCAATTGCTGCGACGTCATGCGGCCGGGCAGAAAGCACAATGCGCGACTGGCTCTCATTGAAGAGCACCTGGTCCGCGCGCAGGCCGTTCGCTGCCAGTTGCACCTGCGCACCTAATTGAACCGTGCCGGAAATGGCGCACTCGGCCAACGCGACGGCTAACCCGCCCTCCGAGCAATCGTGCGCGCTCCGCACGAGCCCTTGGCAGATGGCCGCCCGTACCGTCTCGTGCAGCGCCAGCTCGCGGACGAAATCCAGGCGGGGCGGCAACCCTTCCCTCCGGCCATGCACGACGGCGACGTACTGCGAACCGCCGAGTTCATCGCCCAGGCCGCCCAGCAACAGGATGGCGTCGCCGGCGCGCTTGAAGTATTGCGTGGTGACGTGGCGTTCCTCCTCGATCAAGCCCACCATGCCCACGGTCGGCGTGGGGTCGATGGCGCCGGCCGGACTCTCGTTGTAGAGGCTGACATTGCCGCCGGTGACCGGCGTGCCGAACGCGCGGCAAGCCTCCGCCAATCCCTCGACGCATTCCCGCAACTGCCAGAAATTCTCCGGCTTGTAAGGATTGCCGAAGTTCAGGTTGTCCGTCACCGCGAGCGGCACCGCCCCGGAGCAGGCCAGATTGCGCGCCGCTTCGGCCACCGCGATGCACGCGCCTTCGCGGGGATCGAGCCGGCAGTAGAGCGCGTTGCAATCGGTTGTGGCAGCCAGGATCTTGCCGGCTTCGCGCACGTAAAAAACAGCGGCGTCTGACCCGGGCGCGACCATGGTGCCGGTGCGCACCATGTGATCGTACTGGCGATACACCCAATTTTTGGAGCTGATCGTCGGATGCGCCAGCAGTTGGAGCAACGCGGCGTGCAGATCCACCGGCGACAAGCTGCCGAGGTCCAGCGGCGGCTCGGGGGGCCTGGCGGTGGCCTCGCGCTGGTAGACGGGCGCTTCGTCGGCCAGAGCGCGCGCCGGGATCTCCACCACCACCCGGCTGCCTTGGCGCACGCGCATCAGGCCGTCGTCGTTCACCCGGCCAATCTCCGCGCAGGGCAGATCCCATTTTTCGAAGATCCGCTTGACCTCTGCCTCGCGGCCCGCCTTGGCGATGATCAACATCCGCTCCTGCGATTCGCTCAAGAGGATCTCGTACGCCGTCATGCCCGGCTCGCGTTGCGGGACGAGGTCCAGATCGATCTCGACGCCGCTGCCACCGCGGCTGGCCGTTTCGCAGGTCGAACACGTCAGGCCCGCGGCGCCCATGTCCTGAATGCCGGCTACGGCATCGGTCGCGAGCAACTCCAGGCACGCCTCGAGCAGCAGCTTTTCCTTGAAAGGATCGCCCACCTGCACGGCGGGCCGGTCCTGTTTGGATTCCTCGGTCAGATCGCGCGAGGCGAACGCGGCGCCCGCCAGGCCGTCGCGCCCAGTCTCCGCGCCGACATAGAAAACTGGGTTGCCGACGCCCCGCGCCGCGCCCCGGGCAATTTGGGTATGGCGCAGCACGCCCAGGCAGAAAACGTTGACCAGCGGGTTGCCCTGGTAACTGGCGTCGAAAGCGATTTCGCCGCCGATCGTCGGCACGCCGATGCAATTGCCGTAGTGCGCGATGCCCGCCACCACGCCGGCAAACAGCCGCCGGTTGGCCCGCGCCGCGGGGTCGTCGCCGACGATGGGACCGAACCGCAACGAGTTCAGGCTGAAAACCGGGCGCGCGCCCATGGTAAAGATATCCCGGATGATGCCGCCCACGCCCGTGGCCGCGCCTTGGAAAGGCTCGATGGCGCTGGGATGATTGTGGCTCTCCATCTTGAACGCGATGCCCCAGCCATCGCCGATGTCGATGACGCCAGCGTTTTCCTCGCCCGCCTTGACCAGGACGCGCCGACCCCCGGTCGGGAACTTCCGGAGTTCGGGCCGGGAGTTCTTGTAAGAGCAATGCTCGCTCCACATGACGGAGAAGACGCCGAGCTCGGTAAAGTTCGGCGCCCGCCCGAGGATGCGCTCGATCCGCGCGTACTCCTCGGCCGTCAAGCCGTGGCGGGCAATTACTTCAGGGGTCAAGGCCGGTTCAGTCATGCAGGTAACGGCAGTGTAGTCGCGCGTTGGGAACGCGTAAACCCGACCCTGAAAAGGTAGTGATGGGTCTCAGAGAACGGCCCCTGGCCGTCTGGCAAGCCTGCTAAGAAGAAGCCCGCGCCATGCCAACGGCAGGCTCGGCAGACAGCCAGGAGCCGGGTCGAAGACCCATCCCAATCGTCTCGATCATCGAGCCGAAAATCCGGCGCCCGTCCTCGCTGCCAAGCCGCAGATGGCACGCCCGATCCGGGTGCGGCATCAAACCAAAGACGTTGCGCGCGCGATTGCAGATGCCGGCGATGTCATCGCGCGAACCGTTGGGGTTGCTCGCGGGCGACGGCATGCCCGTGTCCGGATCCACGTAGCGCAACAAAACCTGGTCGTGCAGTTCCAGGTCCTGCAACGTCTCGTCGTCGGCAAAATAACAACCCTCGCCGTGCGCCACGGGAATGGACAAAAGCGTCCCCAGCGCCATGCCCGCGGTAAACGGCGAATCGTTGGTCTCCACGCGCACGGTCACGGGCGCGCAAACGAAGTGCAAAGACCGGTTGCGCGTCAACGCGCCCGGCAGCAAGCCGCTCTCGCAGAGAATCTGGAACCCGTTGCAGACCCCGAGAACCAGTTTGCCCGCCTCCGCCGCCGCCCGCACGGCCCCCATGACCGGTGAAAAGCGGGCGATGGCGCCACAGCGGAGATAATCTCCATAGGAAAACCCGCCCGGGATGACGATGGCGTCAAAGCCCTCCAGCGACTCTTCCTTGTGCCAGCCGTACTCGGTCGCCACGCCCAGGTCGTCTGCCAGGGCGTGAAAACAATCCTGGTCGCAGTTCGAACCGGGAAAACGGATGACGGCGAATTTCATCGCGGGCGTTGGCTCTTCGCTTCTAATCCACCAGTTCCAAGCGGTAATCTTCGATCACCGGGTTCGAGAGCAAATCCCGGCACAACCCGTGCAACGCCGCCTCCAGGCCCGGGCGGTCCGCGCCGGCGGCGGCATCGAGCTCGATCTCCAGAAACTTGCCGACTCGGACCGCGTGCGCCGCCGGCAGACCTAGATGTTGGATCGCATCCCGGACCGCCGCGCCCTGAGGATCGAGCACCGCTTGTTTGGGCATGACGATCACGCGTGCTTTCATCCTGTTATCCGGCGCTCGGCCGGCGGCGGAAAACCCCGCGCTCGAGCAAGCCAAAGAATCATCGCTCCAGTCCGCTCGCGCAAGTTTTCATGTCCTTCGCCGGCGTGAAATCTAGGCTGGCCAGTCCAGGTGCAATCGGTATAGTCGGCGCAATGTTCGATTCGGCGAAGGCAGCGCGCGGCAGGGTCATGGCCGGGGCAGCGCGAAGCGTGTGTTTGCTGCTGCTGCTTTGGGTCGCGCTGGACCTGGCGCCCGCCTGGGCCGCGCCGAAACACGCCAAGCCCGCTGCGACTCCGGCGGAAACACCGGCCGGCACGCCTGCCGCTACCCCGGAGGCGGCGCCCGAGGCCCCTCCGCTCACCGCGCCACAAATGGAGTCGGCGGACGCGACGGACGAGTTTACCGTGCCGGCGCCGGGCGAACTTTTCGCCGCTCTCAACAAGCAGGTGAAGCCCAACTGGAGCGCCCAGTTCCGCGGCCCGATTAACACCGCCTACAGCGCCCGCAGCCAGGTCGCCTTGAACCTCGGCGGGTTGATCGCGGACGGCTTCGTGGCGGTTGAAGCCATGGATGCGCAGCAGGTCAAAAACCTCGGGCGGGACATCCTCGGCCTGGCCAAGAACCTGGGCATCAGCAAGGAGATCCTGGCGCGCGGCAACAGCATCACCCAGTTTGCCGACGACAACGACTGGAACTCGCTCAACGAAGAGCTCGAATCCACCCAGAACGAGGTCAAGCAGGCCATGGACAACCTGCACGACGACGAATTGATCACGCTCCTGACCATCGGCGGCTGGATTCGCGGCACCGAGATCGTCAGCGACGTGGTGCTCAGAAATTTCGGTGGGCAAACGGCCAGCATTTTGCGCCAGCCGTATATCGTCAAATACCTGGAGACAAAACTCGACGCCGTCTCCCCCAAAACCAAGGACACCGTGCTGGTCAAGGCGGTGGGCGTCGGGCTGGATAAGATTGGCGCCATCGTGTCCTTCTCGCGCGGCGCGAGCCTGTCGAAGGAGGATGTGCAGCGCTTGCACGATACCGCCGCCGAGCTCGTCAAAGTCATTTCCACGAAGACCGAGAAATGAAGATCCGTTTTTCATCTCCCCCGCCCTTGTGGCGGCGGTGCCTTTTCCTGGTGGCGGCGGCTGCGCTGCTCGCGCCGTCAGCGCCCGCCCCAGTCCGCGCCGAAGGCCCGGAAAGCGATGGCCAGCTGGCCGCGCGCGAGGTGGCCCTGGAACTCGCGGGCGCTTTCTCCAACGACGGCTACAAGATCCGCGACGGGCATTACTCCGGCCAGTTGCAACTGCACGTGCCCCGCGTGGTGGTCGTGAACCTCTACGCCGGCAACCAATATTACTTTTCCTTGGGCGCGACAGACAAGGCGAAGAAGGTCTCCGTCATCGTGTACGACGAGAACGGCAAGGAAGTCGAGGGCGAGGAATTATCGCAGGAAAAGTCGCGCGCCGCGGCGGGTGTGTCGCCGGTCGTCAGCGGGCCGTACTACGCCAAGGTCGAGCTACTCGAGGGCGATCCCACGGACTTCTGCCTAGTCTATTCGTACAAGTAACTTTCGGTCCACATCACAAGGGTAAACCCCAGGGTTCAGGTCTCACGTTGTTGTTCCCCCACGCTCCGATATCTCTCTATGCCCACGCAAGTCACCAGCAAGCAAACGATGCACGCTTCCGAAGGGCCGCGCGTGCGGCAATTCTCCGTCTTCCTGAAAAACAAGGTGGGCGCCCTGCTCGAAGTCGTGCGCATGCTCAACATGCATCGGGTGGATGTGGTTGGTCTGAGCGTGCAGGATTCGACCGATTCGTCCATCGTCCGCCTGGTCGTCAGCGACCCGGACGCGGTCGAGCAGCTCTTTAAGGAGCACGATATCGCGTTCGGCGTTTGCGAGATGGTGGTGGCGGAACTGGACGAGGTGTCGCACGACCTCTGCAAAATCCTGGCTTCCCTGCTGGCGGCCGAGGTGAACATCTTCTTCAGTTACCCACTTCTGACCCGGCCGAACGGGCGCGCGGTCTTGGCGCTGCACGTCGAGGACCACGAATGCGCCGCCTCGGTGCTGGGCGGTGACGGCTTCAAGTTGCTGAGCCAGTTGGATATCTCGCGGTGAAGGATGCACGGGAAACTCTCCCGCCTGCCCGGACGTTTCCCGCTGTCGATTGGGGCATCTTGCTGCTGATCGCCTCCGGTCAAGCTCGTTATCACGCCGAGTTGGGAAGCAAAGATCAACCGCGACTTCGGCGAGGAGACTGGCTGGCCGGAGCTGGCGGCGCAGGTCATCGGGATTCTTGACGGTTTGCCCGCCTCCCAGCGGGCGCAAACCACCATCCTCACGGTGAACTACTCCGAAGCCAACCGTCGCCGGGCAAGCCTGCCGGACAGTCAGGGACCGGATCGGAGATCCATCCCTACCTTGATTACGAACGGCAGCTTCGCTGCCTGCCCAGCCACTCCACCGCACCGCACGCGAGATCCGGCAAGTTGGCGTCGAAAACTGGTCGCCGGTGCGTTCTTTAGGAATTATACTCCCTTGCTCCAAGGCGAGCTTCGATTCCGACCTCCAGAACGCGGCTCCGCGGCTCCTTCGCTCCAACCCTTACCGTGTCTCGCGCGTTCAAATTCACGCTGCTCATCGGCGTACAGGTCTGCGTTATCCTGGGCGTCATTTTTGCGACCGGCTGGCTGCGGCCGTTGGACGCCGCCGTCGAGCGCATCCTGGGCTTGGAGGCGCAGGCGCCGACCCATCCTTTTTGGCAGTCTCTGGCTTTTATGGCCGCGGCCTGCGGCATCGCCTGGACGACCATCGACATCAACCGGCCGCTCTTCAAGATGCTGGTCGCGGCGCTGACGATGGCAGAAATTCTCACTTTCGCCGCCCTGCTGGCCCTGTACGGCGTCTACTTCTCTCCGATTCTGCCCGGGGCGGCCGTGCTGATGGCGTTTGCGGCCGGGTTCAGCTATTCACGTAGCCAGACGGGACAGCGGCAGCGCCTGGTGGATTGGGCCTTCGGGCCGCGTGTCTCGCGGCGGCAGACGCGCGCCTTGGTCGATGGCCGAGCGGTCATCGAACCCCAGGGGCAGCTCGAAGAGTTGACTCTCGTCGTCTGTGAAATCTTCAACCACCAACAGCTGATGGAAGCGTTGGAGCCGTCTGCCTACGCCACCGTCAGCAACCGGTTTGCGAATTGTGCGGCGGAAATCCTCGTCGATAAAGGCGGGACCCTGGCAGCCTGCGACGGCGAAGGGGTCCGCGTGATCTTCGGCGCGCCTTTGCCGCTGGCCTCCCACGCGGCGGCCGCTTGCCGCGCGTCTCTGGAGGTGGCCCGGCAGATCAAGGTCGTGAACGCGGATTGCGCCCTCGAACACGCCGGGCTGACTTGCGACCTGCGCATCGGCATCAACAGCGGCGAGATGGCCGTCGGCCACTTCGGCTCGCGGCGGTTGGGCGGCTTTGGCGTGGCGGGCGAAGAAGTGGCCTTTGCGCGGCGGCTCTGCGCCGCGAATCTGATCTACGGCTCGACCATCCTGCTGGGGGCGCGCACTTTCGAGTTGGCCGAGGCTGCGATCGAGGCGCGGCCGCTGGAACTGTTGCGCCGCCGCCTGGGCGACAACTGGCTGGAAGTTTACGAATTGCTGGCCGAGCCGCACCAACTCTCGCCGGAAGATCTCGCGCGCCGGGATCTCTTTTGGACTGGCGTTATTTTCTACCGGGAAAAACGCCTGCACGATGCGCTCGAAAAGTTTCTGCAAGCCCGCCAGGGCGCGCCGCGGCCGGATGGGCCGCTGGATTTCTACATTCAGCGCATCCAGCAACTCCAACAGAACAAAACCACCACGGACTGGGAAACCGCGCACTTGCTAAACTCGCTCTGACCATGCGGCGCGTCGAGTATCCGGAGCCGCTGCAACGCCTTGTAGCGCAGCTCAAGCGCCTGCCCGGGATCGGCCCCCGCAGCGCGGAAAGGATTGCGCTGTGGCTCGTCGGCGGCCGCGAGCACGGCGTGCGCGGCCGGGAAGTCGCGGATGCCATCCTGGAGAACGCGGCGCGGGTGCGGCCGTGCGTCGATTGTGGCTTTTTCACGACCGAGGAGCGCTGCGAAATCTGCCGCGATCCCGCTCGGGCGGACGCCGCGCTTTGTGTCGTCGAGCAGGCCACCGACATTCTGCCGCTGGAGCGGACCGGCGTTTTCCGTGGCCGCTACCATGCGTTGGGCGGCCGGCTCGCGCCCCTGGATCACGTGGGGCCGGAAGATCTGACGATCGCGCGGCTGCTGGAGCGGCTGCGGGCGGAGCCGCCCGCGGAAATCATTCTGGCGCTGGGGGCGGATGTCGAGGGCGAAGCGACGGCCCAGTACCTGGGAGGATTGCTGGCCGAGTTCCCGGACCTGAAAATTACCCGCATCGCGCAAGGTCTGCCCGCCGGCGGCGGGCTGGAATCCGCGGATGAATTGACGTTGACCCGCGCGCTCAACGGCCGCGTGCTGCTGCTCGGCAGATAACGCCATTGGAGCGGCTATAGACGGTTCGAGATGATACGGTAGCCGCCACCTGCCGGCATCCAAGAAAAGGAAGGGACGGGCTTTGTCGCCCCCTACCCTATTGACGAACGACAGCTTTGCGATCTGTCCAGAGG
>CAXUFU010000051.1:0-7609 GCA_964250275.1 uncultured Chthoniobacterales bacterium
GTAATTGACCATTTCCACGCCCTGCACGCCGATGATTTGGACGCTGATGTTGTCGTCGGCTCCGCGGCGTTCGGCCAGCGCGATGAGCCGGTCGCAAGCCTCCTCCGCCGGATGATGGCTGACGATTTCGCGCAGCTCGTCGTCGATGACCCGGGCGTAGAGGCCATCGGTGCATTGGATGATCATGTCCCCCTGCTCGAGCGATTGGCTGCCGTAGGTGACGCGGCAGATGGGATCGTGACCGATGCTGCGGGTGAGCACCGAGCGCAGCCGGCTGGTCATGGCGTCGCGTTCGGTGATGAGCCCTAGTTTCACCTCCAGGCTGACGTAGGAATGGTCGGTGGTCAGGCGGGTGAGCTTTTCGCCGCGAAGATGGTAAATGCGCGTGTCGCCGACGTGCGCGACCGCCACGGCATCGTGCCGGAACAGCGCTGCCGCCAAGGTAGTGGCCATGGGCGTCTTGTCCTTCAGGGCACCGAAGTGCGCCGCCTCGTAGACGGCGAGATTGGCCGCGTTGAACATCCGCCCGAGCAGCGTGGCGGGGGCAGGGTCGGGCGCGGCCTCGCCGAAGGCGCGCAGGGCCGCCTCGATGGCCAGCCGGCTGGCCAGTTCGCCCCGTTCCTCGCCGCCAACGCCGTCCGCCAGCAGTGCGACACTGCCGCGGGTCCGCCGGTCCTCGATCGCTTCCGGCTGCAAAAAAGCCGCCCGGTCTTCGTTGTTGGGCCGCACCGGCCCCTGGACCGAGCGCTCCGAGTAAGTGACGTCCATGGCAGCGACAGCACGCTAGAACGAAGCCACAGTCAGGGAAAGACAAAGGCGGCAACGGCTCTTGCTTCGCGGAACTGAGCGTTTTACCCATCATCTACGCAACAGCTCTTCGTCATCAGGCAACTCTCTGGACACAGGACGAGCATTTCCAAGGGCTCCCGTCAGTACGGTTGTTCTTAAAAGATTTAGCCGTCTGAGACTCGCTCCAGTCCTCTCACGCCGCCTCGTAAGCCTGCCGGAGCCAACCCACGAGTTGTTCATCCACTTCGGCCACTTGGGATAGGCGCACGCGGTGGCTGAACATGGCGTTAAAGCTGCCGGACGCTTCCAACCGCCCTTGTGGCACCGTTTCTCCCAAGTTAAGCCCGACATCGACGCGGCTACCCGTCGAGGGCTGGACGATGGCGAACTGCTTGGTCCGCCGCAAACTGACATACGCTTTTTTGGGCGACACCTCCACATCCGCGCCAAACCGCTGCACCGCCGCCAGGATCGCTTCGTAGATCGGCCGCAGGGCCGACTTGGCGCCGGTGTATTGGGCCTCGATCAACCCGTCCGTGTCGCTCGCGGTATGACTGTCCGAGTTCAGTGCCTGCAAGGCGATCATGTTCGCAAAACCGTGCGTCACTCCGTGCTCGGCCTTGAGGAACGTGACGATTTCCTTGTGCTTGGAAAGTCCGGCGGCTTGCAAGATCGCGAGCCACTCCGGCAACGTTTTTCCGGTCTTCTCCGCCAATCCCGCGATCATGGCAGCCTTCATTTCCTGCGGCGACTTGGGCATGGGAGGATGGTTTCGTCAGGTGAGGTGCTTCTGCCGTGGTCCGCTGGTCTAGCTAGCCAAAATTCACCACGGGCCGGACTTCCACGCAGCCGCTCCCCGTCGGGATTTTTGCCGCCCAGGCGATGGCGGCATCGAGGTCAGGCGCTTGGATCAAGTAGAACCCTCCTAGTTGTTCCTTGGTTTCTGCAAACGGGCCATCGGTCGTCAAGGTTTTCCCTGCCTGGACCCGGACGGTCGTCGCCGTGGCGGTCGGCTGGAGGGCTTCGCTGGCCTGCAGGGCGCCGCATTGGGCGAGCTCCTGGGTGACCTTGCCGTAAGCCTGGTGAATGGCGGGAAGCTCGCTGGCTGGGATGCTGGCGAACTGCTTTTCATCGCCGTAGATTAACAGGAGGTATTTCATAGTGGTTTGTCAGGTTGCGGTGTTTGAATCGTTTCGTGGTTGTTCTGGTTGACGTTTCGATGCTGCGGACATCCGAGGCATCCAACCAGACGACGAATGGGACCAGCGATAATCGACAGCGTTTTGTAGCATTTAGGGCAAAGGTCGGGGCGGACTCTCCCCGAGCAAGCATTCACCCTTCAGACAGCCCAGGGACGGCTCCGGAGAGCCCGCCCCTGCCCGTTGTTCAGATTAGTGGCTCGTCGCGCAGAACGCTGGGTGTAGAATCGTCGCCGTCCATGATGGCGAACGCAAAAGTGGCGGCGGATACAAGTCGCAGTTGTCCACCGGACAACTCTGTACAGGCCGCCATCGATAGCGTCCTCCGCGAGGATGGCGGCCGGATCAAGGCCGGCTTGATTGCGATGTTCGGCGACTTTCAACTCGCGGAAGACTGCCTGCAAGAGGCACTGCTGGCGGCTTGGCAAAGGTGGCCAATGGATGGTTTGCCGCACAAACCCGCTGCCTGGCTGGCGACCACCGCACGACGGCGCGCCATCGACCGTTTGCGGCGCGACAGCCGGTTCGTTCCGGTGGCCGAATGCACGGCAGCCGAACCAAGCACCGATTTCGGAAGTAACGTGGACGAGGACTCCGCGGCTTTCCTTGACGAGCGTTTGAAGCTCCTCTTCACCTGCTGCCACCCCGCCTTGGCGCTGGAGGCACGAGTCGCGCTGACCCTGCACACCCTGGGCGGACTGACGACCGACGAGATCGCGCGCGCGTTTCTGATCCCGGTGCCCACCGTGGCCCAACGCCTGGTGCGGGCAAAACGTAAAATCCGCGACGCGGGCATTCCGTACCGCGTGCCTGCGGTCGAGGCACTCGAAGAACGCCTGGCGGGAGTGCTAACGGTCATTTACCTGATCTTCAACGAAGGCTACGCCGCCACCACGGGCGAAATGGCGGTGCGAGCGGAGCTCTGCACCGAGGCGATTCGGCTCGCCCGGGTGCTGATTTGTTTACTGGAAGCGTCTTTGCCCGCGGCAGCCGGGTTGCCGGAGGCGAACGGACTGCTCGCGCTTATGTTGTTGCACGATGCGCGGCGGCCCGCCCGCACCGGAGAGACAGGCGCGCTGATCCTGCTCGACCAGCAGGATCGCAGGCGCTGGCTCCGGGAGCAGATCGGCGAAGGCACAACCTTGTTGACTCGCACCTTACGTTTGGGCAGACCTGGTCCATATCAGTTGCAAGCCGCCATCAGCGCCGTGCACGCCGAGGCTCAGCGGCCGCAGGACACGGATTGGCCGCAGATCGTGGCGCTTTACGGCAGGTTGCGGCAATGGCAGGACTCGCCGGTCATAGCGCTCAACCAAGCGGTGGCCGTCGCGATGGCGGAAGGACCCAGGCGCGGGCTGGCGTTGATGGAGCAGAACGGTCTTGCCCAAGGTTTGGCGGATTATTTTCCCTACCATGTCGCCCGGGCTGAGTTGTTAGCCCGGTGCGGAGAGAACGAGCAGGCTGCGGCAGCCTTCGAGCAGGCGTTTGCCATGGCAACCAGCGAAGCCTCGCGAGCGCACATTCAACGGCGGCGCGAAGAATTAATCGTGGCCTGGTAACGCTGTTCCAGGCAAGGCGGAGCCCCCGCCCTACAGCGTGGGGAACTTCCGGCTGACAGACTTCCCTCAGGTCTGAACAGCACGCGCGGTCAGGATGACCTCTTTGCCTTGCAATTTGCTGCTGCGCAAAAAGTAGAACAAGCCGTAAATGCCCCAGACCGCCGCGACGCCCAGCGCGATGTAGGACTCGTGCCAGCTCATGTTGCTGACCATGAACGGCCCGATCAGGTAGAACAGCATGCAAGCCAGATTGGCGAACAGTCCGAACACCGGGATAACCACGTGCTTGAAACCGTGGAAAGCATCATGCTGGCGAAACGCGACGATGGTGATCGCGCACGTCGTCATATAGAGCAGGAACGTGCCGAAGTTGCTGGTCAGCGTCACGATGAGCAAGGAGTTCGGCAGCCAGGTGTAAGCCGCGGGCGGGAAAATGCCGAAGCTGTACCAGACATTATGGTACTTCGGGTCGAGCGCGGCGGGGGCAATCGGTTGCGCGCCGAGGTAAACCGAGACGGTCACGATGCCTAGCAGCGCGGAGATCACCGCCAGGGTCCAGATGGCCCGGTGGGGCGAGCCGGTCCGGCCATGGAGCAGGCCGAAGTGCGTGCCGACCTCCCCCTCGCGGCCCATTGCGTAGGTCACGCGGGCGCCCGTGCTCAAGCAGGAGAGCGTCGTGCCGATGAGCGCCAGGAACACGGTCGCGGCCTGCACCATCATGAACCACCAGCCCGCCCGGTAGGAACCGAAAAGCCACGAGCCGACGATGAGCATCTCGTCGCCGATCGGCGCGCCGGAAGCGCCCGCCATGGACATCGTGTAGCCGTTGTGCAGCAGATAATTCGCCGCGAAATATTCCAGGAAGTAGCAGAAGCAGCCCTGGATCAAAAGCGAGAGCAAAACGGCCCGCGGCACGTCGCGCGTGGCGTTCTTCGCCTCCTCGCCCATCGCCGTAACCGACTCGAAGCCGACCAGGATCAGGATGGCGATACAAGCCTGGATGAAAATGTAGTTAAACGAATGCGGCGCGACGACCGACGCCGCCGTCTTATGGAAGTTGAACGTCAGCGGATTCTTCGGGTCGCCCGCCTTACCACTGGTCGCTTCTCCCGGTAAATACGAGACCGTGAACGGCAACGCGACCGTGTGGCCATCCACCAGCACCAGCTTGCCCGCATCGTCCCTTTGCAAGAGCGGATAGGGGTCGCCCACCGCCAGACCGGGAGGCAGTGGCGCCTCTTTGTTCGCCAGGTCCTCTTTGGTCACGACGCGATCCACGGTCTTGGCCACCGGCTGGCCGGCGGCATCGACCTTGGGTGAACCGTCGGCAAACGTGTCCTGTACCGGTTGGCCCTTGTCGTCGACCACCGGCACGGTGTCGACCTGGTATTGCACGGTGATCCCGTTGGAAAGATGCCAGCCGATGGAATCCTGCGGATGCTTGGCGCGATACGCGATTGCGATCGCCGCAAAAACGAGCAACGCCGTGATCTGGATGACGTTGATGAGGGTGTTCACGCCGGTCGTGCCTGAAACACCGCGAAACGCGATGTAAGCCACGCCGAACGCGAAGACGATGCAGAAGCCGATCATGAACAGCGGGCTGTAGTAGGACCCGCTGAAGGTGTCAGGAAAAAGCTGCGCCAAAAGGTAGCCGCTCAAGATCGCCGTCACCCCGACCATCAAGCCGGGGTACACCCAGTAGTAGAGGTGGCTGGCCCAGCCGGTGAAGAACTTCGCGATCCGCGCGAACTTGAAAGCGTGCGTCTTCGAGGCAAACGCCTGTTCCGCGTACAGGTACGAAGAACCCGCACCCGGGTAGATCTTGGAGAGCTCCGCGTAACTGTAAGCCGTGGCCAGACAGAGCAGCAATGCCAGGGCGATGCCGAACCACATCGCGATACCGGCGACCGGCGCGCCGTAGAGCGATTGCTGTTGGAAAGTCAGCCAAAGGAAGGCGCCGGGAGCGATCAGCGCCATGGCATTCATCGTCAAGCCGGTGAGGCCCAGCGTCGGCGCCAGGTTCAATTTTCGGGTTGAAACACTGGTGCTGGTGCTGGTCTCGGCGGGCATAAACAAAGATTGGAGTTGCAGGGCGCGGCTATCCCCATCTCGCGAGCAGATTCCCTCAGGGCGCGCGGGCACGCCGGGCACTAGCAAAATAAATGCCATCGCCGCGCCCCGGAGGTGTTGCGCACCCTGTTCGCTGGGACAGGTGAATTTGGAGCCGATCTGGCCGGTGAATTGGCTGGCCGATTTTCATCAAGCTGGTCAGATATCACCGGCACGGCGGGCGTTACGCGGCCAATGGTTCTTGCTCAGAGATTCTCCGGCCTGGCTACGGCTCTCGGGCGCGGCGCCTCCGGTATGTAGCCTGCTGCCTGGCGCGGTTCACCTTCCGCCACTGGAGAACCATCGATGACCGCTCCTCCCGAAACTCCCTCGCTCAACATCGTCTGGACGCTCCTGGCCGCCTTTCTGGTCATGTTCATGCAGGCGGGCTTTGCGCTGGTGGCCACCGGGTTGTGCCGGGCAAAAAGCGCCGTGCACACCATGAGCATGAACTTCATGATCTACGCGCTCGGGGTGCTCGGCTTCTGGTGCTGCGGCTTTGCCTTCACCTTTGGCGGCAGCGGCGTGGCAGCCGAGGGGTTTGACGCTCATCGCACGCTCGGCGCCAGCATTGCGCACCTCGACGCCGAATGGACTCTCCGGGTCGGTGGCCATGCCTGGGGGTTGCTCGGCCACCGCGGCTTCCTCTTTTCGCCCCGAACCCTCGGCGCGGGCGCGGCCTGTTTCTTCGTCTTTCAGACCGTCTTCATGAGCATCACCGCCACCATCCCCACCGGGGTGATGGCCGAGCGCTGGAACTTCAAGAACTTCATGCTTTACGGTTTCTGGGTCGGCCTGATCGGCTACGCCGTCTTTGGAAACTGGGTCTGGGGCGGCGGCTGGCTCGCCCAACTCGGGGCCTTTGCCGGCCTCGGGCATGGCCACGTGGATTTTGCCGGCAGTTCCGTCGCGCACATGACGGGCGGGGTGATCGGCGCGGTCGGCGCTTCCGTGCTGGGTCCGCGCCTGGGCAAGTTCAAGCCGGATGGAACCGCCTCCGCCATTCCCGGGCACAACCTCCCCTACGTGTTCCTGGGCACGTTTATCCTGGCCTTCGGTTGGTTCGGGTTCAATCCCGGCTCGACGCTGGCGGGCACGGACGCACATATCGCCGCGGTCGCCCTGAACACGATGCTCGCTTCCGCCGCGGGGGCGTGCTTCGCCGCGCTCGGGATGTATTTCCGCTTCGGCAAACCGGACCCATCGGTAATGTGCAACGGCATGCTGGCGGGCCTGGTGGCGATCACCGCCTCCTGCGCTTTTGTCAGCTCAACCGGCGCGGTGTTCATCGGCGCCGTGGCGGGGTTGCTCGTCACCTGGGCGCTGTTTTTCGTTGAACTCGTCCTGCGCATCGATGACCCGGTGGGCGCCATCGCGGTGCACGCGGTCAACGGCTTCTGGGGCATCCTCGCCCTCGGTTTGCTCGCCGACGGCAGCTACGGCCAGGGCTGGAACGGCGTACACAAACTTTTCAAAGACGGCCAACTGCTGACGGTCGTCAATGACGGCACGGCGGCCGCGCACGCCAGGTTCACGGCGCTGCAGGCGGCCGGCTGGCTGGACCAGGGGGTCACCGGCGGACTCGGCAAGCTCAACGGCGCGTTGTACAATGATTGGAGCCAGTTCGGCGCCCAGGTGATTGGCGGCGTGACTAACCTGGTGGTCGTCGGCACGCTGGCCTGGGCGTGGTTCACCCTGGCGAATCTGCTCGTGCCGATGCGCAGCAAAAGGCAGGATGAAATCGTCGGCCTGGACATCCCGGAGATCGGCGCGGAAGCCTACAGCGACTACCACTTGACCGATGCCAGTTCACCGCGGGTGGAACCGGCCGTCTCGCCCAGCCACTCGTAAAAAAAGGTAGGGATGGCTCTCCGAGCCGGTCCCTTGCTGTCTGGCAGCATGAACTCACAGGAGGCGTCCTGTTTTTCGGTACGCTTCCCAGACAGCAAG
>CAXUFU010000051.1:7619-10938 GCA_964250275.1 uncultured Chthoniobacterales bacterium
AATGGCCCGGGCGGGTCGACCCATCCCTACCTTTTTTGTAGATCAGGAAGTCGCGCGCACCGTCGTTGCGCCCAGGACCGGCGCCAAAGACCCTTCAGCCTTCTCCGGCGCCTGGGCGGGTTCGCCCATCGAAGCCTCGGCTGCTTTGCGCGGGCTGATCGTCAGCTCGCCTTGAAAAACCCCACCCTTTTCCACCGTAAAACCACTGGCGGTCACCGGCCCTTCCAGCGCCCCGTGCTTATAGATATTCACATGATCCGCCGTCAGTTGGCCACTGACCCGGCCATGTATCTCCGCCGAAGAAACTTTGACCGGGCGCGAGAAATGGACCTCCGCGCCGCGTTCGATCACCAGTTCGGCCGTTTCCACGCTGCCGACCAACCGGCCCTGCATCTTCACCGTCAATCTCCCCGTGCAAAGCATATTGCCGCGCATTTTGCCCTGCACAATCGCATCGCGGCAGATGATCTTGCTGCTGCTCAGATCGCCTTTGGCACCGAGATAAACGTCGCCGCGCGTCTTGATGTTCCGGCTAAAGCTGCCCGCGATTTTATGGTCTTCCAAATCGATGTAGGCGCCGCAAGCCTTGCACGTGGAGGAGTGGGCGGTCCCGCTGACCTCATGCGCCGAATTACACTCGAAGCATTGAACCGTCCGGTGATCGGGTCTGCCGGTGAAGATCCCCTCGATCTTATGCAGCAAACCCGTTCCGGCATGCGTCTCATGCACCACCGCAGCAGGTGGAGGCGGTGAGACGGGCTCGCTGGTCTCGACGGCACGCCGCTGCGTTTTGATCGGAGCAGGCGCTGGCACCGGAGGCGCGCCCGCGAGCGTCTGCGCAGAGATCGCGAAGTACTCGCTGCAACTCCGGCAGAAAGTCGACTTGACGAGCTCCGGCTCCTGCTGCTCCGCACCGCAATGCGGACACCGAACCGTAATTTTAGCAATGGTTTTCGCCACGGAAATCCGGGAGCACGCTCCCACTATGGACGCACTCTAGCGCAAAACGACGGACGTCACACCGCTCCCCGCGCGCACTACGCGCGCCCCGTATCCTAGCGGGCCACGCTGAACGCCGGCGCCGGTTTGGCGTTGGTGTCCTCCGTGTGCCGTACGCCGGGTGCCGGCGCTTCCGGCGCAGTGCCTTGCTTGATCGGCAGCGCGCTCTTGTTGGTCGAAACCTCCGACTTGCCCACAAAAGTGGCACCTTCCTCGATCACCAGGCGGCTCGCCTTCAGGTCGCCCACGAGATGCGCGCGCGCCTTCAACTCACAACGCTCACCCACCGTAATGTTGCCGTTGACCTTGCCGAGGACGGTGACGCTCTTAGTCTTGATCTCGCCGCGGATGTCGGCGTTCTCGCCGACCGTCAGGACCCCGTCACTGGAGATCTCGCCTTCGATCTTGCCGTCAATAATCAGTTCGTTCGTGAACTTAATGTTCCCTTTGATCTCGACGTCTTTGGATAGGATGTTTTTTTGGGTCGGGTTGTCTGGCATAACAGTCTGTTTTTCTGGTACTTTTGGTTTATCGTGATTGAAAAGATTGCGCTCCGGCCCGGCCGTTAGAGGCGATACAGACGGCGCGGCAGCAATGGCCGTGGATGCAGGCGTGGCGGCAGCGAAGGCCGGCGGAGCTTCCGGGAGAGCGGACCGTGGGCTGACCGGAACGGCTGCCGCGTCAGACTCGTCCGGCGCCACTGCCGTTGCCTGGGGATCTTTCGCAGCTTCAAGGTCCATTTCATCCTCGGCCGCGGCAGGCGGCGCGGCCGGCTCCGGAGCCGGTGTTTCCACCGGTCGGGGCTGCGCCACGGGGGTTTTTTGAGGAAAGAATTTCAACATGCCGATTATTCGTGCGCCTTCAGGCTCTGTCAACGCTTTCACTGAATTTCTTCTTGGGCAAGTCCCCGATATCTTCTGCTATCTGCCCGCCAACTCTTCCGCCGGGTAAGTCCAGATTTCGCTCAGGGTCGGATGGTAGTGCGGCACCGCCGCCAGATCGGCCCCCGTCGCGCGGAAATGCATCGCCACCGCCACCTCGTGGATTAACTCCGACGCCGCCGGCCCCACCACGCCCGCGCCAAGGATCTCTCCCGTTGCCGCGTCCGCGATCAGTTTCACGAAACCGTCCGTCTCGCCCCGCACGATCGACTTGCCGTGGTCGTCAAAAGCGTGCGTGGCCACGCGGATCTGCCGGCCCAGCGCCCTCGCCTCGCGTTCGCTCAAGCCCACGTGCGCCATCTCCGGCTCGGTAAACAAAACGAACAGTTTGAGCCGGTAATCCATCTCCTCCACCGGCCCCGGCAAAACCCCGAGGTGGCGCGCCGCGTTGCGGGCCGCGAGCTCCGCTTGCAGCACGGCCAAGTGGACGATCTCGTAGGGCCCGCAAACGTCTCCGGCCGCGAAGATGTGCCGGCGATTGGAACGCTGGTCGAGACCCACCCGTACCCCGCCGACTTTCGACAGCTCGACGCCGGCATTGTGCAACTCGAGCGGTGAAGTGAAAGGCCGGCGGCCCAGCGCCGCGATCACCTCATCCGCGATGGCCGCGTGCTCCTGGCCGTGCTGCTCAAACCACACGCGCTTGCGGCCGTCCTCGGTCCGATCGGCCCGCAACAGATGGGAGCCGCAGTGAAAATGCACGCCCCGCCTGGCGAGCGCCGCCTCCAGCGTGTTCGCCAGATCTTCATCGGCTTCCCGCATGATCTGACCGCACCGCTGGATCACCGTCACGTCGCTGCCCAAAGCCGAAAGATGGTGGGTCGCTTCCAGACCGATCGCACCCGCCCCGAGCATAATGATCGAGGCCGGATATTCGGCAAGTTCCAGGACATCGTCGCTGGTCAAATAGCCGATCTCATCCAGGCCCGGCACCGGGACGTTCGCGATGTGCGACCCGGTGGCGACCAGGAACGTGCGGCTCTCGATCTCGTACCGTGCCGCCCCGTCTTCCATCGGCTGGATCTCGAGCCGATGCTCGCCCGTAAAGCGCGCATGCCCGCGGATGAACTGGAATGGGCCGCGCTCCAGATCCTCGCGCCGCCAGGCGGCAAACTGGCCCACCAGCCGCCGTTTGCGCGCCAGGATTTCGGCGGGCACCCCCGCCGTCTGCTCCGCGCGCAGGCCAAACTCGCGTGCGCGCTGGATCACCAGGTTGCGATTGGCCGATTCGAGCACCGTCTTGCTCGGCATGCACCCCCGCAAAATGCATAAACCGCCGACCTCCCGCCCTCCCTCGATCAAGGCCACCTGCAAACCCAGCGCCGCCGCCTGCTTGGCCGCGGCGTAGCCGGAGCTGCCGCCGCCAATGACGACGAAAT
>CAXUFU010000052.1:0-4849 GCA_964250275.1 uncultured Chthoniobacterales bacterium
GTCGTCGATCGTGCCGAACCGCAGCACACCGAGGCTATCGGTCCCGAGGTAACCCCACTCGCGCCTTACATAAAGGTTGCCGCGCTGCGTATCCACCGCGGAGATCGAGCCCGCTTCGCCGCCGCCCGGCGGGCCGCCTGGATCCCCGGGCGCGCGGCCGACCTGGCCGTGCGCCAGGGCCAGTCCGAACAATCGCTGCTGGCGACGGACTTGCCCGCTCAATTCGGGGCGGCCTTCAAGGAGTTGCGCGGCGCGGCGCGGGACCGGCTCTCTTCGCTCTCGGCATGATTGATCTCGTGTCTTTCAGCGCCGTTTCGGCCTTGCTCTCGCAGTACGCGGTGGTCCTGATCTGGTTCGCCGCCGGCCTGCTCTTCTACGGCGGCTTGACCGACCAGGCGGTCTTTGAAGACCGGGGCCAGGTGCGGGTGCAGGCACTGGGTCGAACCGATCTGCTGATCGGGGGTCTGCTGATCGTTTTGCTCGGGCTGTTAGTGGCGTGAAATTGGCGCGAGGCCAATCTGCCGGCGACGCGCGACGCGGCCCTGCCCGGGGCGGGGGCGATGATCGTCGAGGTGATCGCCAATACGATCGTCTTCCTGGCCATCATCGTCGGCATCATTGCCAGCCTGAGTGTGCGCGGCGTCAACTGGAGGGAGAGTTTCGGCCTGGATCGCCTGCGCCCGTCAGCCGTGCTGGGGCGGGCCATCCTGCTGCTGGTCTTCGCGTTTCCGCTGATCTTCGTCGCGCTTTTGATCTCCCATGTCCTGCTCGCCGCCCAGGGCGGCGACGACGCCTCGTCGAGCCAGGAGATCGTTCGTTTCCTGGCCAAGAGCCAGTCCGTCTGGGCCAAGGGGGTCGTCGTCCTCTCGGCGGTCGTGCTGGCGCCGTTGCAGGAGGAGTTCATTTTCCGCGGGTACATCTACGGGGTGCTGCGCCGGTATGCGGGCGTGCCGGTGGGCATCGTGGTCAATGCTGCGTTGTTCGCCGCGATTCATTTGCACGCGCCGAGCTTGGCCGGCCTATTCGTTCTGGCCGTGTGCTTGACCTTGGCCTACGAATGGACCGGCTCGCTGCTGGTGCCGATGGCCGTGCACGCGCTGTTCAACTCGACTTCCATCATCGATTTGTTTACCGGCGCAGGCGGCGGTTAAGGGGCGCTCCCGCGGCGCCGATGTTGCCACCATGAGTCCCACGCCGCCAACCATCGAAAGCGTGGGTGAGGACCGGCTCGTGGCCGCCTTGCTGGCGCAGTTGCCGGCGCCGCCGCGGGAAGTGTACGCCGGTCCGGGAGACGACTGCGCCGTGGTGCGTCCCCCCGGCGCGGCGCAGTGGCAGCTCCTGAAAACGGACTGCGTCATCGAGGGCATCCATTTCACGCCCGAGACCAATCCCGCGCGGATCGGCTGGAAAGCAATCTGCCGTCCGCTGAGCGACATCGCCGCCATGGGCGGCCGGCCGCAGCACGCCTTGGTGACGCTTGCCCTCGGCGCGCAAGCGACCCTGCGATTTGCCCGCGGCATTTACGCGGGCATCGGACGCGCCGCGCGGGAATTTGGCGTGACGGTGGTCGGCGGCGAAACGGCCCGCTCGCCCGGCCCGTGTTTTATTTCCATCTGCGTGACGGGGAGCGTGCCGCGCGGCCGGTGCCGTTTGCGCGGCGGCGGCCGGGTAGGCGATCGGCTCTACGTGACGGGACGACTAGGCGGTTCATTCCACAGCGGCCGTCATCTGACTTTCCGGCCGCGCCTGGAGGAAGGCCAATGGCTGGCGGAAAACCCAGCGGTGCACGCCATGATGGATCTGAGCGACGGCCTGGCCGCGGACCTGCCGCGGATGGCGTTGGCCGGCAGCACCGGCTTCCGCCTCGAGCCTGAGGCCTTGCCCAAGAACCGCGGCTGCTCCGTCGAGCAAGCCCTGCGCGACGGCGAAGACTACGAGTTGTTGTTGGCCGTCGGGAGGCGCGCCGCGGCTTCTTTGGAAGAACGTTGGCGGCGAAAGTTCCCACGCGTGTTGCTCACCCGGATCGGAGAACTGGCGCACCCGGGAGAATGCACCGGCCTGGAAGGCGCGGGCGGCTACGGAGTTATTGAACACGCCTTACAGCGCGAGGTCCTTCCCCGCCAGCGCCTCGCGCAAGAACGGCGCGATCCGGCTGCGCCGGTGCTTGGCCACTTGCTCGGGCGTGCCGCACGTCACTAACTCCCCGCCCTCGTCCCCAGCTTCCGGGCCGATGTCCACCACGTAATCCGCCTCCGCGATCACGCTCAAGTGATGTTCGATCACCACCACAGTGTTCCCTTCGTCGACCAGCCGATGCAACACGCGCAAGAGCTGCTCGACATCAGCCATGTGCAACCCCACCGTGGGCTCCTCCAGCAGATACAGCATGGACTTCGCCTGCCGCCGCTGGCGCAGTTGCGCGGTCTGCGCGGCGCCCACACCGCGGGTCAGTTCCGTCACCAGCTTCAGGCGTTGCGCCTCGCCGCCGCTGAGCGTCGGGCTCGTCTGCCCCAGCCGCAGATAGCCGAGCCCAGTTTGGGTCAGCAGCGCCAGCGGCCGATGAATTTTGGTGTGGGTGCGGAAGAAATCGGCTGCCTGTTCAATGGTCAGGTTCAACACTTCGCCCACGCTCTTATTGTTGTAGAGGACCTCCAAAGTCTGCGCGTTGTAGCGCAGCCCGCCGCAATCTTCACAGGGCACGTAGCTCGTCGGCAGGAAGCTCATCTCGTGCTTGATCACGCCTTGCCCCTGGCAGCTTTCGCAGCGCCCGCCCTCGGTGTTGAACGAAAACCGGCTCGGGCCGTAGCCGCGGATGCGCGCCAGCGGCAACTGGGTAAACAACGTACGAATCTCGCTCAAAACACCCACGTAGGTCGCCGGCGTGGAACGGGACGTCTTGCCGATGGGCGATTGGTCCACCTCATACACGGCCTCCAAGTATTCGGCGCCGGTAAAGGATTGCCAAGGCTGCGCCCCGCGCGGTTTTTTGTCCGCGCCGTTCTTCTTGGCGGCGGCGGCGGCACTCTTCGCGCGTCCCGTTTTGGCGAGCGCCTGCTGCGCCGCCGGCAAAAGCACCGAACGCATCAGGCTGCTCTTGCCCGACCCGGAAATGCCCGTGATGACCGAGAGCCGGCCGACCGGAAAACGCACCGCGATGGATTGGAGATTGTGGGCGCTCGCACCGGTTAATTCCAGCCAACGCTCCAGACCCGCCAACGGCCGCCGCTGCCCCAACATCGGGTGGCGGATGGGGTCTTGCAGACACCGGCCGGTGACCGAAGCCGGGTTTGCCCGGATTTGGGCCAGCGTTCCCGCCGCGACGACTTCCCCGCCGTGTACCCCGGGGCCGGGTCCCAGATCCAGGATGTAATCCGCGCGCCGCATCGTTTCGTCATCGTGTTCGACGATCACGAGCGAATTGCCCTTTTGCTGCAAGGCCGCCAACGTATCCAGCAGCCTTCCGTTATCGCGCGGATGCAGCCCGATGGTGGGTTCATCCAGCACGTACAGCACGCCGCGCAAATTGGAGCCGAGCTGCGCCGCCAACCGGATGCGCTGCGTCTCGCCGCCGGAGAGCGTCTTGGCTGACCGGTCCAGGGCCAGATAGCTCAAGCCGACTTCGTCCATGAACGAGAGCCGTTGCGCGATTTCCACCAGAATATCCGCCGCGATGATCGCCTGCGCGCCCTTGAACTTGAACCGCGCCGCCGCCGCCAGCGCGCCGGAGACCGGCAAATGGGTCAGCCCGTCGATGGTAAAATCTTGCAGACGCACGTGGCGCGCCACCGGGTTGAGCCGCGCGCCCTCGCAGTGCGGGCAGACGCGCTCATCGGCTTCGTCGATCCATTCGCTGCCGCGTTCTTCCGCCAGTTCCTGTTCGGCGGCGGAGGCGTTGTCGTCTTTGTCCGGCGCCTGGCTGGCGCTCCAGATCACGCCGAAGCCGCGGCAGCCCGGACACCAGCCGTGGGGCGAGTTGTAGGAGAACAACCGCGGATCCAACTCCTCGAAGGCTTGCCCGCACTCGGGGCAGCTCATTTCCGTGCTCAAAACCGTGGCGCGATCCCGCGCATCGAGCAGCTTGGCGGTGCCTTTGCCGATCTCCAAAGCGCGCCGCACGATCTCGCGCACGGCCGCGTTATCCGCCGCCGCTTTCTTGCCGCCGCGCACCTCGCCGACCACCACTTCAAGCGTGTGTTCGCGGAAGCGCTCCAGTTTCTTGAACCCGGCCGCGGGCAAAAACTGGCCGTCGACCAGTAGAGTGTCATACCCATGTTTGACCGCCCAAGCCGCCACCTCGGTGTGAAAACCTTTGCGCGCCTTGACCAGCGGCGCCAGCACCCGCACCTTGCCGCGGCGAGCCGCCGCCTCGACCTGTTTGACGATCGCGGCCTGGCTCTGCTTCTGCACGGCCACATTGCACTTGGGGCAATATTGCGTCCCGAGCCGCGCAAAGAGCAGCCGCAGGAAATGGTAAACCTCCGTGACGGTTGCAACGGTCGACTTGCCGCCGCCGCGCGTGACGCGTTGCTCGATGGCGACGCTGGGTGGCAATCCTTCGATGCTATCGACGTCCGGTTTCTCCAGTTGGTCGACGAATTGCCGCGCATACGGCGACATGCTGTCGAGGAACCGGCGCTGGCCTTCGGCAAAAAGAATGTCGAAGGCGAGGGTGGATTTGCCCGAACCGCTCAGGCCGGTGACGATCACCATCTGGCCGCGCGGCAGTTCGACGGTGAGATTCTTGAGATTGTGTTCGCGCGCGCCTTGGATGCGGATGACGGGCGCGGGGGGGGGGGCGGCGGCGGGCGGCCAGGCGGGGGGCGCGCGCCCGGCCCCCGGGTTGGAGGGG
>CAXUFU010000052.1:4859-10811 GCA_964250275.1 uncultured Chthoniobacterales bacterium
TGCACCAGATAGGGGGGGCCCTCCGCACCTACCTTGTTTTTGGCGGCGCTGCGCGCCGCGCCGTAGCCGTTCCGCGGCGGCTCTTCGGCGGCAAGCAAGAGCGGCTCCTCGGCGGGATGATCAAACGGCACGATCTTTCGCGTCTCAGCCCGGTCCAGCAGCGCGCGCAGGTAATGACCCGTATGCGACCGCTCATGCTCCGCCACCGCTTCCGGCGTGCCGCAGGCCACGAGCAACCCGCCATCGGTCCCCGCCTCCGGGCCCAGATCGACGAGGTAATCCGCGCACTTGATGACTTCCAAGTTGTGTTCGATCACGAGCAGGCTATCCCCCTGCTCGACCAGCCGCTGAAACACCCGGATCAGCAACGCCACATCATCGAAATGCAAGCCCGTGGTCGGCTCATCGAAAATCAACAGCGCACTTTTGCCGGTCGGATTACGCTGGCGCTCCACCAGGTGGCTGACCAGCTTCAGCCGTTGCGCTTCGCCGCCGGAGAGCGTATTCAGCGGCTGACCCAGGCGCAGGTAACCCAGCCCCACCTCATCCAGCGTGCGCAAGGCCGCCACCGCGGTGCGCACGCTCGCCGGTCCGCTCGCCGCTTCACTGGGGAGTTTCTCTCCCGTCTTCGACGCTCGTTTGCTGCGCGGGAAACTGCCGCCAAAGCGGGTCTCGAGGAAATCGGCCGCCTCGCTCACCGTCAGTTCCAGCACTTCGTGGATGTTTTTCCCGGCGCAGCGAATCTTCAGCACATGCGGTTGGAAACGCTTCCCCTCGCACTCCGAACAGCGCACGTACAGATCGCTCAAAAACTGCATCTCGATCTTCTCGAACCCGATGCCACAGCAGCGTTCGCAACGGCCATCGCCGGAGTTAAACGAGAACGCCCCGGCGCTCAGCCCGGCCGCCCGCGCGTCGTCGCTCATGGCGAACAACTCGCGGATCGTATCGAAGACGCCGAGGTACAGCACCGGGCTGGAGCGCGGCGTTTTTGCCAGCGGCGCCTGGTTGACCATGACCAGCGCGCCCACGTGTTCCGCGCCGCGGATTTCCCGGCAACTGCCCGCCGGCGCCTCGCTGCTCTGCCCTTTGAGCCGCAGCAAGTTCTCGTAGAGCACGTCGTGGATCAGCGTGCTCTTGCCGGAGCCGCTCACACCGGTGATGCACGCCAGCACGCCCAACGGGATGTCCACGTCGATGTCCCGCAAATTGTGCTCGCGCGCGCCGCGGACATGCAACCAACGCTCCACCGGCCGGCGCACCGGCGGCACCGGGATCGATTTCCGTCCGGTGAGATAATCCGCAGTCAACGACCCGCGCTGCCCGCCCAAACCCTCAAGGGGGCCAGCGAACACCAGCTCGCCCCCGTGTTCGCCGCGCCCCGGACCGATGTCGATCAAATGGTCCGCCGCGCGGATGACAGCTTCTTCATGCTCGACGACCAGGAGCGTGTTGCCCTTGTCCCGCAGATCCTCCATCACGCCGATGAGGCGGCCGACATCGCGCGGGTGCAACCCGACGCTGGGTTCGTCGAGCACGAACAGCGTGTTGACCAACGACGCGCCCAGGCACGTGGTCAGATTCACGCGCTCGATCTCGCCGCCCGAAAGCGAGCGCGTCGGCCGGTCCAGATCCAGATAACCGAGACCGACAGCCAGCAGGTATTGAAGCCGCGTCACGATCGTCTGGCGAAACATCTGCGCGCTGGCGTCGTTGGCCGGCAACTCGACCGCGGCGATGACCGGGTGCAACTCCTTGATCGGCAGATGCGCCAGTGCCGGCAGCGTGTAGCCGGGGCGGCCGCGCATCGGCGTGTTGCGGCTGCCCGGCACCAGCCGGTAATTGAGCGTGGCGGGCTGGAAGCGGCCGCCGTCGCAAGCGGGACAAACCGTGTACGCGCGATACCGGCTCAACAGCACCCGCACGTGCATTTTGTACGTCTTGGTCTCGAGCCAGGCAAAGTAGCCTTTGACCCCGTACCACGCACCGTTTTCCCGGAGCTCCTCGGCACTCACCGCGCCGGTCCCCTCGCCTTGCAGGACAAAGCGACGATCCGCCTCCGGCAATTCTTCGAAGGGACAATCCACATCGATTTCCGCCCGGGCCGCCGCGCGCAAGAGGTCGCGCTGACACTCCGCGGATTGGCCGCTCTGAAACGGTTTGACCACCCCACCGGCGATGGAGAGCCGTTTATTCGGCAGCGCCCGATCTAGATCGATGCCAATGGTCCGGCCAAAGCCCCGGCACTGCGGGCAAGCGCCGACCGGGTTATTGAAAGAGAAGAGCCCCGGCGTGGGTGGCTTGAGGTCGAGATCGCAACGCGGGCAATGCCAGCCGGTGGAAAAGTTCTCTTCGTCGCCACTGGCCGGATCGATCACGCGCAGCCGGCCTTTGCCGAACCGCAGGGCCGTCTCGATCGACTCGGTCAGCCGCGTCCGCGCACCCGGCTCGAGCGTGACCCGATCCTGGATGACCTGCACGCGCGCCGGGAGACGCTTGCACTCCGGCGCGGGCGGTTCATCGGTCCGCGAGATTTTGCCGTCGATCCAGACGCGCAGGTAGCCCTGGGCCTGCAGGAAAGCGAAAAACTCGGCGGGAACCGCGCCGGGTGGCGCGCTCACCGGGAAGGTCAACAGAATAGAACTGCCGGGCGGCCGTGCGAGCAGCACTTCCGCGATTTCCCGCGGCGACTGCGGCTGAATCGGGTCGCCGCAGGTGGGGCAGAACGCCTTCGCCACGCGCGGCATGAGCAGCTTCAGATAATCGTTGATCTCGGTGATCGTGCCGACGGTCGAGCGCGTGCTCTTGACCTGGTTCGATTGTTCGATCGCGATCGCCGGTGGAATGCCGCGGATGGCGTCCACCTTCGGCTTGTCCATCCGGTCCAGGAACTGGCGCGTGTAGGGACTGAAGGTCTCGACGTAGCGGCGTTGTCCTTCCGCGTAAATCGTGTCGAAAGCCAGCGAGCTTTTGCCACTCCCGCTCGGCCCGGTGATAACGCTCAACTTGCCGAGCGGCAGGTCGAGATCAATCGCCTTGAGATTGTTCTGCCGCGCTCCGCGGATCTCCACCACCTCGTCACTCGGGCCGGCAGTCTGCGGCTGTCCGTCAATCACTACAGTGGGGTGGCCGGAGTCAGCTTTGCGCACCCGCCGAACGTAACGCGAAGCTCCGAAAAGGAAAGCCTCCGCAACCGGCGGCGGATCAACTCCTCACCTCCATGGCACCAACCGAGAATCGCCGGTGCTGCCAGCAACCGACCTCAGTTTTGGCCGTTCGCCCGCTTGGCGGCAGCCGTCGTGCCGTTGCGTGCCCCACCCCGCGTCGCTGCTTTCGCTCCGCCCTTCTTCATGTTGTCCGAAAGCGCCAGCACATCCCGGCGCATGATCTTGCCACTCTTGAACTTCACCGTCGCGCGGGGAGGGATGGCAAAGTTGCTTCCCGGAATGTTCGGGTTCCGCCCCACACGCGCTTTACTCAGGCGCACCTGAAACACCCCGAAGTTGCGCAGTTCCACATCCTGCCCCTTGGAGAGGGCCGTCGTGATCTGATCCAGGGTCTTCTGAATCACTTCAAATACCTGATGCTGCACCAAGCCAGTTTCGTTGCTGATTTTGACTACCAGATCGCGTTTCGTCAGATTAGGCATAAGTGAGGTTTGGATGCGCAAATAAGAATCGTCCGCCATCAGACCGATGGATGGCCTAATATACTGGCGTTCCAGCAGTCATAGACCTTACAGTGGGGGTTTTCGTTCGTAATTAGGTCCAACCCACCAACGCGTTTCAAGTTGCTCCGGAATCGTCTGAAAAACCCCCTCCTGTGGCATCCGGCATACCCCTGCCAAACTCCTGGGGCGCTACCTCGCTCGCCGTCTTGAAGTGCGTCTTGGCCAGTTGGCGCAAGATCGCGGCGCCATGCCGCTCGGCCAGGTTCCGCGCGACGGCCTTGACCTGGGCCGAAGCGCCGCGGGGCAACACGCAACCCTGCCGATGGCCGCTGGCTTCCAGCCAATCGATAAACCGTTCCCGGGCCAGGATGGAAGCCGCCGCCACGGCCGGATCCGACTCCGCTTTCGTGCGCTGATCGAGCTGGATGCCCCGGCCCTTTTCCAAAAGAGAGCGCTGGATGATGCGCGGGTTGGCGAACTGATCGCTCAGCGCCCGCGGGCAATCCGGCCGCAACTCCAGCAGATTCTCGATGATGCGCGCGTGTCCCCAGCCCAGGAGGTTGTTCACGTTGCCCATCTTCTGCTGCAAAGCGTTGTAACGCTCCGGACCGATGGACACCACGCTGTGCACCGCGCCCGGCAACGTCTTGATGACGTGCGCCAGCGCCCGGATCTTCCCGTCAGAGGTGATGCGCTTGCTGTCCTGCACGCCGGCCTCGAGCAAAGCGCGCGCGATCCCCGGGTCGACGTACACCCCGGCGATCACCAGCGGGCCGAAGAAATCCCCTTTGCCGCTTTCATCGATGCCGAAGTGCGGGCTGAACTTTTCCGGGTTGAGCACCTCTTCATACCCGAGCTTTGCTTCTTCGAGGATCTCCGGTTCCAAGTGGAAGCGCACGAAGTCTTCGGTGTCTTTGCCCTGGAGCAGGATCTTGGGGCCTTTGGCGTAAACCGCGAGGTTCAGCTTGCCTTTCTGCGCGGCGTAGAGCGTGTACGGCTTCTTGATAAACTCGAAGCCGAGCTCCACCAGCCGGGTGCGCAGTTTGCCGGCTTGTGCGGCGGTGAGCGGAGAAGTAAAGGAGGTCAGGGGTGGCATCTGCTAAAACGGCGTCGCGCGCGCGGCTCAAGGAACCAGATAATCGGCGCGCCTTCCAGTCTGCACTCATCGGCTGGTTCGCGCAGGCGGGCCGCGACCTCCCCTGGCGGCGCACGCGCGATCCCTACGCCATCCTGGTCAGCGAGTTCATGCTGCAACAAACCCAGGTTGCCACGGTGCTGGCCTACTACCGGCGCTGGCTGGCGCAATTTCCCGACGTGCGTGCGTTGGCCGCGGCGAGTCTGGAGGAAGTGCTGCGCGCCTGGGAAGGGCTCGGTTACTATGCGCGGGCGCGCCACCTGCATCGCGCCGCGCAAGTGATCGTGGCGGAACACGGCGGGGTTTTCCCGCGCGAGTTGGCGCACATTGCCAACCTGCCGGGCGTAGGAAGGTACACTGCGGGCGCGGTCGCTTCCTTCGCTTTCGACCTGTCCACGCCGATTGTCGACGTCAACATCGCGCGGGTGCTGGCGCGAATCACGAAGCTCGAGTTGCCCATCGATACGGCGCCCGGCCAACGCGCCTTGTGGACTGCGGCGGAAGCGCTGCTGCCGGCCCAGGACGCGCGGCTCTACAACTCCGCGCTGATGGAACTCGGCGCGACCCTCTGCCAGGCGCGCCGGCCGCAATGCCTCATCTGCCCGGTCCTGCGCTTCTGCGCGGCGGCGCCGTTCGGCCCGGAGCGGCTGCCCCTCAAGCGGGCGCGCGCAGCCACCATCGAGCTGGCGGAAAACTGCGCCTGGTCGGTTTCCGCTGGCGGCTTGTTGTTGCAACAGGAAACCGGCGCGCGTTGGCGCGGGTTGTGGAAACTGCCGCCGTTGGTCCCGGCGCCAGATCAGGCGCCAATCTTCGAACTGACCTACCCGTTTACCAACCATCGGATCACGCTGCGGGTCTATCCGGCGCCGGGGGACGTTGAGCCAGCCGAGCAACAAGTCCGGCAGCGCATTGAAGATCTTGAGCAGCTCGCGATGACCGCCCCACACCGGCGCGCCGTGACGCAGTTGCTGCAATCGTAAAAAAAGGTAGGGGTCGGCTCTCCGAGCCATCCCTGACTGTCCGGGAGCGCAAGAGCTTGCTTAGTGCGATCCGATCCCCGGTACAGTTGCCAGACCGCAAGGGACGGCTCGCAGGAGCCTGTCGGACTTAAGTTTAGAGCGGGTGCGTGCCGGGAGGTGAGGGCATT
>CAXUFU010000053.1:0-10564 GCA_964250275.1 uncultured Chthoniobacterales bacterium
TTCCATGATCGCGCGGCCGATGCCTGCCCCGGGCACGCGCTCGGCAAAGATGCGCTCGACCCCGCTCTCGTCGAGGCGCCGCAAGGCGGCGAAAAGCCGGGCCGCCGCTTGCGGCAAATCGCCCGTCTCGCTCAGGTACTCGGTCTGCGCAAAACCGGCCGCGCGCGGCGGCCGGTCGCGCCGAAAGCCAAGCAAGCCGCTCCCGGTGAGATCCTCGCTGGGAAGATCGCGCTCCAGCCAGGAACGGTCGACGAGCACGAGGGGGGTCCGCGGCGCGTAATGTCCGGCCATCTGACCCGGCGCGGCGAGAACGGCGGCTGGTTGCGGCCTCGGCTCCCTTTTGGCCTCGCCGCCGAAGCCCTCCAGCATTTCCGTGGTGATCGGGCCATGCCGCAAAATGCGCCACGTCCTGCCATTCTCTTCCGGCGCGACGATGGTCGATTCGAGCCCGTGCTCGGTGGCGCCGCCATCCAGGATGAAGGGAATGCGTCCATCGAGTTCGGCGAGAACGTGGGCCGCTGTCGTCGGGCTGATGCGGCCGAAGCGGTTCGCGCTGGGAGCAGCCAGGGGCCGGTCGAGTTGCTCGATCACGGCGCGAAAGACTGGATGGGCGCTCATGCGCACCGCGACATGCGAGCTTCCGGCCGTGACGAGATCACCCACGGCGCCGGGACGGCGCGGCAGGACCAGCGTCAGCGGACCCGGCCAGAACCGCGCCACCAGCCGCTGCGCGAGCTCGGCCTGTCCACCGGTCAACTGCGCGATCCGGTCCAGCCAAGCCAGGGAAGGCAGATGGACGATCAACGGATCGGAGTGCGGGCGCTCCTTGGCCTCGAAGATGCGCGCCACGGCCCGGAGATCGGTCGCATCGGCGGCCAGGCCGTAAACCGTCTCGGTGGGCAGCGCGGCCAACTCTCCGCCGGCGAGCCACCGCACCGCGCGCGCCACTGCCGCGGGGTCCGCGGCGGAGAGAACTTCGGTCTTTTGCCAACCCGATGCCGCGTTCATCCGGACGGCGGCGGTTGGGAAAGAACCGCTTGCGTTTGCTCCGCGCGGAAGGCTTGCCAGGCGTCGCGCAAGCGGCTGTCGCTGAGCGCCAGGATCGAGACTGCCAGCAGCGCCGCGTTCTTGGCGCCTGCTGCGCCGAGCGCGACGGTGGCATAAGCGCCCTGATTGCACTCCTCAGGTGCCTCGCTGGCAGGGTCGCCGTCATCATCCAGCAGGGAGCTCAGCGCGGCAGCGGGTGACCCGTTTAGTGGCACCGGTACCCGGATCAGGGGTACGGCCAAAGCCGCCGCCAGGGCACGGGCCAGGCGGCGATCTTGCACGGCCGCAATGACTATCCGCACACCGCGTCTTGTAGCCTCGGCGGCGAACTCGGCGAAATCAGGGGTTTCCCCGCTGGCCCCCCCTAGGAGCGTTGGCTCGCCGACAATGCTGAACGTCTTAAGCACCTCACCTGTCGGGACTAGCACCTCCAGATCGTTCTCGGCAAACGCCACCAGAAACACCGCGCAGCGAGCCATAGGAGGGTGGGACGCGGTGGAATGCATCTAGCTAGAACGAAAATCAGGAACTGCGCGCATCTGGAGCGGCGCAGTCACCGTATTCACTGAAACCTGTAAAATATGACGAACGAGCAGCTCATTGTGTCCAGGGGTACTGTCAAGTGGTTCAACGAGAAAAAGGGATTCGGCTTTATCTTGGACCCGGCAGTCCAGACCGATATATTCGTCCACTTCTCCGCCATCCAATCCGATGGCTTCAAGACGTTGCAAGAGGGAGACCAAGTCGAGTATGAACTTTACACGGACGAGAAAGGCGCGAAAGCCCGGAACGTCGTGCGGGTTAATGCCTGATCCCAGCGGGTATCTGGCGGCTCCGGGCGTGAGCCGGCGTATGTGGTGATGGCCGCCGTCGCGGGCGAGCCCGTCCCGCTCCAGAGTCTGGTGCTGATCGGCCCGATGGGCGGTGGCAAAAGCTCCGTCGCGCGCGAGCTGGCCCAACGCACCGGCTGGCGGTGGGTAGACACGGACCGGCTGGCTGCTCAAGCGGCGGGATTGTCCGTCGCGGAGATATTCGCGCAACATGGGGAGGCTCACTTTCGTGACCTGGAAGCTAGTGCCATCCAGTCCCTGGGGCGATTGGGTCCGGTGATCGTCGCCACAGGCGGTGGCGTGGTCTTGCGGCCGCAAAATTCCGCGCTGCTGCGGGCATTGGGCCGGGTGATTTGGCTCACTGCCACCGAGGACATCCTCTTTGAGCGCGTCTCCCGCACCCGCAAGCGTCCGCTCTTGCAGACCGACGACCCGCGCGCGACGATGCGTGAACTGCTCGCCGCCCGCGAGCCGCTGTACGCAGCCTGCGCGCACCTGAAGATCGACACCTCATCCTTGAGTCATGCCGAAGTGGCGGAGGCAGTGCTGGAGCAATGTCGCCGACTGAACTGAAAGCTGCGCTGGTCGAGCAGGCGCGCGCTCTCGGGTTCGCGTTGTGCCGCGTCGCGCCCTGCGGAGCGCCCGCTCACGGGGCCGATTTCCGGGCCTGGCTTGATGCCGGGATGGCAGGCGAGATGACGCCCTGGCTGGAACGCGGCAGTGCCAAACGCCTCGAGCCGCAGGCCGTTCTGCCGGGCGCGCGCTCGATGATCGTGCTTGCCCTGAACTATTGGCAGGGAGATCGCGTTGAGGCGGCTGGGTCCGCGGCGGTTGGCCGGGTAGCCCGTTACGCCTGGGGCGACGATTACCACGGCTTGATCGAAACGAAACTCCGCGCGTTGGACGCTTTCTTGGGTACCGGCGGCGGCGAGCAGCGGTGGTACGTCGATACCGGCCCGATTTTGGAGCGGGATTTTGCGGCCGCGGCGGGTGCGGGCTGGCACGGGAAGAGCACCATGCTGCTGCACCCGGAACTTGGCACGTGGTACTTCCTGGCGGAAATCCTGACGACGCTCGATCTCCCGCCCGATGCGCCCATCTCGCCGCGTTGCGGCAGTTGCACCCGCTGCCTGGACGCGTGCCCTACCGGCGCCATCCGGCGCGAGCGGCCTTACCACCTGGACGCCCGGCTGTGCATCTCGTACCTCACCATCGAACACCGCGGCTCGATTCCGCTCCCCTTGCGACCGCTGCTCGGCGACCGCATCTACGGATGCGACGACTGCCTGGACGCCTGCCCCTGGAACCGCTTTGCCCAAGTGAGCCGCGAAGCCGCTTTCCAGGCGCGCCCGGGTACCGCCGGGATGGCGCTGCGGGATTACCTGGCGCTGAGCGAGGAGGATTTTCGCACGCTCTTCCGCGGCTCCCCCATCAAGCGGACCGAGCGCCGCGGCTTGCTGCGCAACGTCTGCGTTGCCTTGGGCAACGTGGGGTCACCAGCGGACCTGCCCGCGTTGCAAAAATCCGCGGCAACTGAAGAGGAGATGATCGCCGAGCACGCTCGCTGGGCGATCACCCGCCTCGAGGAACGTTATCAGGGCAGCTTCTGACCGATGGTGATTTTCACCTTCAGCGTGCCGACGTTCAGGTTTGTCAGGAAGTTCGTCTTCAACGCGTTGTTGAGGATGGTGGCACCCGTCTCACTCAGCGAAACGGTGATGTTGGTGAAGGTAACGGCTTCGCCGACGGTGAAAACCCGGGGCTTGGCATAATCCGGCACCGTCAGATCGAACAACGCTAGCCTGCCACGCGCATTCCCGTTGACCGTCACCAGGAACGTGATGACTGCCGGATTGGTGATCGTGTCGACGATCGGGGAAGTCAGCGCCACGATGTCGGTGCCGTTGCTAAAGCGCATGCCGCCGGTGCTCACCGACTCCAGCACGACGGATCCGGCATCCACCGCGCCATCGGTCACCGGGAACGAATAAACCTGACCAGTCCGGCTGGCGCTGCCAAAGGGCATGATCGTCAGGCCCGAATTGTAAGTGGACACGGTGAAGTTGCCGATGTTGAAAACATTCTTCCCCCCACTGGCCTCAAAAAAGTAACTGGGGGCGGCCAACGCCGCGCCGGGCTGCACCAGAAAAGAGGCGGCCGCGGCAATCGTGGCGATGAACTGGATCGGTCGGTATTTCATATTGGATAGGAATGTCTACGAGTCTGGTTATGCTGAAGAGCGGCCGGCTTGACGCCACCGGGCTCACTAATGAAACCCCCGTTTTGGCAAACGGCACGCGATTTTTTCTTTTCTCCATGGGAACGGCCGGCAGCCAAAGCGCCGCGGTGATCGGCGGCGGCGTGGGCGGCCTGGCCTGCGCGGCGTTGCTGGCCCGTGCCGGGCTGCGCGTCACGCTGTTCGAGAAAAACGCCACGCTCGGCGGCAAATTGAACTGGCTGGAAGCCGATGGTTACACGTGGGACACCGGGCCCAGCCTGCTCACGATGCCCTACGTGTTCGAGGAGCTTTGGCGCAAGCTGGGCCGCCGCCTGGCCGATGACCTCACCTTCCTGCCGCTCCCGATCACCTGCCGCTATCGCTGGCCGGACGGCACGGTCATCGACGAGGACCCCGCTTTCTGGACGCGGCCGGACGTGGCGCGATTCCTGGCCTACGCGCGCGGCCTTTACGAGCTCAGTGCGGACGCTTTTTTGCATCATCCGCTCGACGAGTGGTGGCGTCAGCTGCGGCTCGCCAACCTGCCAAAGCTGCGCCATTTGCCGAAGATCGCGTCCCTCCAATCCATGCACCAGGTCGTGCGCCGTTTCTTTGGGCACGATCCGCACCTGGTGCAGCTTTTCGACCGGTTCGCCACCTACAACGGCTCTTCTCCTTACCGCACGCCGGCGGCTTTCAACATCATCCCGTACGTGGAGGCCCGCTTCGGCGGCTGGTACGTCAAAGGCGGCTTGTACGAAATCGCGCGGGCTCTGGAACGCATCGCCACGGAGCTGGGAGTGGACATACAACTCAACAGCGAAGTTACCGGCGTCCGGCAGGATCGTCCGAACACCAAAAACGAAGCGTCCACCGTTGAATACACGGGTGGGTCAGCGCGCTTCGATCACGTGGTCTGCAACCAGGACGTGCTCAGCGCGTATCCCCGCTTTTTGCCTGCCGGGTTAGCCGAGGACTTTCGCCGTGGCCGGACTGACGTGCTCGACCCCTCATTTTCCAGCTTCCTGTTGTACCTCGGGGTTGGCCGGGAATATCCGCAGCTCGCGCATCACAACATCTTTTTCTCAAACGATTACCCGGCCGAGTTCAACGGCCTCTTCGGCGAAGCCGCGCCCTTGACGGACCCGACCATCTACGTTGCCATTCACTCGAAAGCCGAACCCAGCCGCGCACCGCCCGGTTGCGAGAATTGGTTCGTCCTGGTTAACGCGCCGGCGCTCGACCCACGAGCGCCTGTCGATTGGCCGGCGCTCGCCGGAGCCTACGGCGACCGGATCATCGCGCGTTTGGAGACGGTGTTTGGGCTAAACGGACTGTCTGCCGCGATCCGCGTGCGCCGGCACTTCACGCCCGTGGATTTTGCAGGCCGGTATCTCGCTCACCGCGGCAGTCTGTACGGCTTCGCGAGCCACGGGCCTTGGGCGGCTTTCCAACGGCCCGGCTTGCAACCGCGAGGGATGCGCAATTTTTATTTCGTTGGCGGCTCGACTCATCCCGGCGGTGGCTTGCCCTTGGTTTGCCTGAGCGCGCAGATGGTCGCAGCGAAGATCCTGCGTGGAGTTCCAGGCTCTTCGCGCTTTGCGGGTGCAAAGCAAGCTTGACTTCCCGTTGACGCGCTCGCTATCAAGTTTGCGACGAGCTGAAGTGGTCGAATGGAGGCATGGCTCGCTTGCCAGGATTCTGCTCTTACCGCCATGAAAAAAGTTCTGCTGATCGTGGGAAGTGTCCTGCTCTTGGCGGGTTTGGCCGTCCTGGGGGCCGGGATGGCGCACGTCGGTGAAATGCCGGCCAAGCTGACGTGGAGCAACCCGGAGTTCCGCAGCGCGCTGATGACCTTTGCCTACAAGGTCTACGGCAATCCCAAGATGGAGAACGGCCGGCATTATCTCTCCAAGATTACCTTCAAGAACTCCGGCCAGCGGCCCGTCACGGATTTTGCCATCAGCTACAAGCTGCAGGATTACATCCCCTGGACCGACCCCGAAACGATGCCGGACATCCCGCCGGGGTTCTCGTTCTCCAAATTGTACTATCCCCGCTTGCCGGCCGATGTGACTAAGCTCCACTCGCCGACGACCTGCGCCTTGCAAGTCAAAGTCCAGTGGAAGGAAGATGGCAAGCCGCACGAGCAAAATTTCCGGCACGACGTCCTCTTGCGTTCGGTCAATGAATTGACGTACTGCGACCTGCCGGCGAGCGAGGTTGAGTCGTGGTTTGACTCCTTTGACACGGCGGACTTTGCCGTCGCCATGGTCACGCCGAACGACCCGGTTGTGGCCGCGTACGCCGCGCAGATCTCCAAAATGGCGGGGGGCACCATCGCAGGCGTGGCCGGCGGCCCGAAGGAAATCGCCCGCTTGTGTGGGGTCGTTTACGATTACATGACCCGCACCGGCTTGCGCTACACCGGCGATAGCGGCGTTCCGGCGGACTTCGACGACGTGAAAACGTTGTCCCAAGCCGTGCGCCTGCCGCGCGACGTGATCCTCAACAACAACGGATTGTGCATTGAGTTGGCCATCCTGTGGGCCTCCGTGCTCGAGCATCTGGACGTCAACGCCGCGCTGGTCATGGTCCCGGGTCATTGCTACGTCATCGCTTACTCACCGAGCCAGGGCGTCCCGCTCGACGACGGCTTTCCCATCGAATGCACGTCCATCACGCCGCAGGCGGTGGGAAAGGATCAGCCGGTTTCCTTTGAGGACTCCAATAAGATGGCCGTGCAGGAAACCAAGGAACACCTCGAAGACGGGCGCTTCCTGGTCCTGCCTGTCTCGCAATATCAACGCATGGGGTTCACCCCGCCGGAGCTGCCGGATGTCGACGTCCTGCGGGTGACGGAAACGCTCGAAAAGCGCTTGCCGACCGCCGCCTTGGCGGACGTTCCGCAGAACAATGCGCCGCAAAATCAGCCCGCGGCGGGTGAAGGACAGGATCAGCCGCCTCCCCCCGCCCAGACGCTCCCACCGCAAAAGCCGGGTTCTGGCGGAATTACCTGGCAGCACCCGCAGGGGTACGTCTCGATTGATTTCCCGGCCAACTTCGTCTCCATCAAACCCAAGATCAATCCGGGCAACGTCCTCCTACTGGTGGCCGGCAACCCGTCCACCGGCCTGGAATGCGACGTCATGCACGTCACCGGCACCGAGAACCCAAACATCGCCTGGAACTACATCAACAAGTCGTGCTTGCGCAACGGCATCCATCTTCAGGTCGAAGCCCGCAAGAACGGCGAAAACGGCATGGTCTTTTACAGCGGCACGACGACCTACAGCCGCAACGGGTTGCTCACGCAATGGGTTTGTGCCGGCAAACCGGTGCCCAACGGGGTGGTTTTCGTTTCCGCCGGCACGCCGCAACTGGCCTGGAAATCGCAGTCGTCCAACGTTTTCAATCTGATGAACAATGTGCACTTCAGATAACGCGGCACGCCGCCCTACGCCTGTCCAGCGCCCTGCCGTTATGAAGACGCTGCTTTCCTCACTTGCGCTGCTTGGTTGCCTGGCAGCTTCCGGCTGGGCTCAGCCCCTGGCCAAGACCGAAGACATCTCCGAGGACATCGCCCCGGATGGAGCCGTGGACCTGGCTTTCCAGATGACTTTCGACGCCGCGCCCTGGCGGCAGTGGAAAGCCATGATCGGCGACGAACCGGCGCGGCTGCGTGCCATGCTGCGCCACCAGTTCGCCGCGTACAATCTGGAGAACTTCAAGCTTGACCGGAACGACTTGGACCGGACGGCCAAGCTGAGCGTGCATAGTCCGGGCGGGCCGGAGTTGCGCGACGACGGCACCTACCAGATCCCGGTGGAGAGTTACTTCCGGCTGGTCAATGGCGCGGGCCGATCCTGGTTTTTCAGCGGGAACAATCCTGAGGCGGCCAACTCGCTCAACAACGTCAAAGTCACCCTGCCAGAAAATGCGGTGAACGCCTCCGTGGTCAACCCGGGCACGGCGGATCAGGCGTTGATTTTCGCGCTGACGCCTCCGCCCTCCCCGGTGCGCTGGTATTACAGCGTTGGCGCGACGTTGGCCGCGGTCGGGTTGCTGACGATTCTCGGCGCGCTTTTACTCAAGCGGCCACGCTTCGAGCTGATGCCGGCGCAACCGCCCCGCGCCTTGCCGGGTACGGCAGCTGCCGCCGCCGATCAGCGGGCGACGATTGCCGAGCCGCCGCCCGCGGCGCCGGTCCTCAACCCGTTCCGGCCCGTCAGCCCGGCGCAACCCGACGATTTGCCAGCCGCGGTTCCACCGCCGCCGCAGAGCAAAGCGTCTACCGAGCCGGATTAATACCGCGAACGCGGTCTGGATTTGTAGGGCGGGCGCTTCGCCTGCCGGGCGCGACGCCATACCTGGCCTGGCAGCGAAGCTGCCGTTCGTTTTTTTGCCTTACAGCCGGAAAAACTTCTCCGCAGTCGCCGTGGTTTCCGCGGCCACTTGCTCGAGCGACAGCGCGCGCGCTTGGGCCACCGCTTGCGCCGTCTCCCGCGTGTACGCGGGCTCGCAACGCTGGCCGCGAAACGGCACCGGCGCCAGGTACGGACAATCCGTCTCCACCATGAACGAGCCCGGCGGCACGTCCGCCGCCGTTTGCCGGACGGCGACGCCGTTTTTGAAAGTCACAATGCCCGTGAACGACACCAAGTGCCCGAGCGCAATGACCTCCGCCGCTTCCTCCGGTGTCCCCCCAAAACAATGGAAAACGCCGCGCACCCGGCCGCTGTACTCGCTCAAGATATCGAGCGTATCATCCCAGGCGTCCCGCTGATGGATAATCACGTTGAGCTGCAAATCCACCGCCAGTTCGAGCTGCTCCCGGAATAACGCGGCTTGCGCGGCTTTGTAAGCGCTCACGGCCTCAGGACTGCTTTCCGGCAGCCGGTGGTAATCCAGCCCGGTCTCGCCGATCGCCGCGATCCGCCACGTTCCCGCCGCTATCTCCCGCAACTCGGCGACCGCTTCGGAGCCGGCCTCCTGCACCGTCGTGGGATGCACGCCGATGGCGGCGAAAATCATCGGCTCTTCCCGCGCCAGCTCCACCGCCCGCCGGCTGCTCTCGACCGAGGTGCCGATCGTGATGATCCGATCGACCCCCGCCGCTTGCGCGCGCTCGAGCACGGACGCGAAATCCGCGCGGAACTCCGGATAATCCAAATGGGCGTGGGTATCGATGAGCACGTTAAAACAGGCCGGAGACGATGTTGATCGTCAGTCCAATAATGGACAGGTTGAAGGCGAAACTAATCAGGCCGTGCACGAGTGCGAGACGCCGCAGTCGCCCCGCGCTGATGGCCACGTCCGAAGTCTGGTTGGTCATCCCGATCACGAAGGAAAAATAGGCGAAGTCCAGATAGTCGGGCGTTTCCTCCTCCGGAAAGTTCAGGCCGCCGGCCGGTTTGCCGTCCGCTCCGGCCTCATAATAGATGTGGGCGTACCGCAGCGTGAAAATTGTGTGCACCAGAAACCAGGACGTCAGCACAGTCAACAAGGCGAACAGGATGTGCCCCCCGAAATGCGCCGGATCCAGGCCTTTGGCGGTGCTGAGCTCAGCGGCGACGGCAAAGACGCTCGCGCACGCCGCCACCACGACGAAGATGAAAATCGCGGTGCGTCCGGAGTCCTGTAGCCGGGCCGTCCGCGCCACCTCGTTGGGCCTGGCTTTTGCCAGGGCGAACCAGGCGAGAATCAAGTTGGTCAGGCTATACGTGTTCCAGACGGTCAGCACCCTCGTCGTCCAATGCCAATGCCACGGCGTAAAGGCGAACGCCAGCGCCGCCAAACCCAACGCCGCGAAGAAGCGATGGTGGGCATCCAGCCGGGACAGGGAATGCAGCCCGCGCGCGACGCGCTCCTGGGAAGATGCGCCCATGGGATCGAAGCGAAAGCCACGGCCCGCTCACCACTCCACGATGGAACTGGCCCAGGTCAGACCGCTCCCGAAGACGATCATCAAGACGCGGTCGCCCGGTTGGATGCGGCCCGCCCGATGCGCTTCGTCCAGCGCGATTGCCACGGCGGCCGCGCCGGTGTTGCCATAGCGCGCAAGGTTGAGAAAAAAACGGTCCATCGGCACCTGCAACCGGTCGGCGATGGCTTCGATGATGCGCACATTGGCCTGGTGCGGGATGATGCAAGCGAGGTCGCTCGCCGCGAGACCGGTGCGCTCCAGGACTTCCAGGCTGGCGCCGGTCATGGCGGTGACAGCCTGCTTGAAAGTCTCCTTGCCCATCATGTGCAAAGTGTTGAGCTTCTCCCCCACGTTTTCCGGCGAGATCGGACACCGGCTGCCGCCCCCGGGGAGCGAAAGGATGTCGCTGTAATCACCGTCGCTGCCCATGTACGTGGTCAGGATGCCCCGGCCGATCCGGTCCGGCGTCCACGGGCCGAGCACCACGGCGCCCGCGCCCGCGCCCCCGAGCACCCAGGGGGTGCGGGCCGCCCCGATCGCGAA